>QKAI01000349.1 GCA_003246505.1 Spirochaetaceae bacterium
TTTCACGGAGTGGTCGACGATCCGCGGGTCATCGGTGAGGTCCTGTCCGATGTGGCGGCAACCCTGGATGGGGAAAATCTGCGCATTCACAGGCTGATGCCTTCGAAGATACGGGGCAAGAAGGGGGGGAACCAGGAGTTTCTGGCCCTGATACGGCCCAAAGGACCGGTCCCCGGATCGGAAATCCTCCCCGTGGGGGAGTTGATAGACCGGGCCCTGGCGGACGCGGGGTTCTGACCCCTACTTGAAGGATTCCCTGGTCAGGACGCCGGCGAGGCTGATGCCCTCCGCGGAGAGGAATTCCTCCGTCGCCCCGTTGATGGTGACCCGGACCCCTTTGACGGAGGAGAACTCCGTGGCCGAATAGACCAGTTGCTTCAGCTGGGCCTGATACCCCTCAAACCCCAGATGATTGTACCGGAAGGCCTCATTCACATCGATATGGGCGATCCCGTCGCTCAGGGAGACCCGGTTGATGAGGGTTCCCTCGGGGATGAGGGTGAAATATCCCTTCATCAGGTCGTCCTGGGTGGGCCCTGCGAGGAGTGCCTGCAGGGTGGCCGCCAGCAGTCCCTCCTGATAGACGATGGTGCGCATGATGCTTTTGAGGAGGATCTGTCCCTCGTCGTTGATTTTCAGGTAAAAAAGACGGGCCTGATACTCCTTTTGGGGAGGGGTCTCCGGCTCGGGGGCGGGCGGTTCTTCCCGGGGGAGGGACTCCTCGGTTATCGCCGGTACAGAGGGTTCCGCCGCGGGGGCAAGGGCCGCTTTCCGGGAGGCCTGGGTCTCCTCCGTCTCCATGCGGGATACGGTGGGGAGGGAGGTGGGGGAACCGGACGGGCCTGAGGACAATCTGCCTTCGAAGGTCAGTTTTCCCACGATCAGGACCAGGGAGAGAAGTACGAAGAACAGGGAGAGAAGCCCCAGGTTCCGACCCGGTTTTCCGGGGGTGGGCAAGTTTTTATTCTCCCCGGAATTATACTTTCTTTTCAGGGCCGGATCGATCGTTTTCTTCGCCATCTCCTGAATGATAGCCCCTTTTTTCTTATTTGACAATGCCATGTCCTTGGTCTATTATAAAGGTGGTGAAGACAATAAAGGGAATACCCGCCTCGCCGGGAATTGCTATCGGAAAAGTCCTCCTGTACAATGAATCACCGACCGCTATACCCCGGTTCCATCTTTCCCGAGAGGATGTGGCCAGTGAAGTCGAGCGCCTCAAAAGGGCGGTTGAGCGGGCGGCGGGAGACATTCAGCTCATCAAGGAATCCCTCGACAAGGATGCGAAGGATCAGCACGCCCTGCTGGAAGCCCACACGCTCATGCTCTACGATCCCTGCTTCAACGAGCTGGCCCACGAGAGGATAGGGAAGGAGCTGAAGAACGTGGAGTGGGTTCTTCAGGAGACGGTCAATTCCCTGGTGGAGCAGCTGGAGGCGACCCAGGATTCCTACCTCAGAGAGCGCTCATCCGATATTCTGGATTCCTCCCGGCGCATCATCGATCACCTCCTTAACAGGAAGCGGATCTCCCTGGGAAAGCTGGACCAGGAGGTGATCCTGGTCGCCCATAATCTCCTGGCCACGGAGATGCTCCAGCTGGACCGGCGCAAGATTCAGGCGGTGATCATGGACGTGGGGGGAAAAACCTCCCATACGGCGATTCTGGCCCGCTCCTTCGGTCTTCCCGCAGTGGTAGGCCTCAAGGACGTCACCGGTCAGGTCGCCACGGGAGACCCGGTTGTGGTGGACGGCATCGAGGGGCTGGTCACCCTGGATCCGGACGGGGAAACCCTGGAGAACTACCGCAACAAGAGGGCCCTCTTCGAGAAGAAGGAGTCCCAGCTCTATAACATCACCGATCTTCCCGCGGAGACCACCGACGGGAAGCTCATCCGCCTCAAGGCGAACATCGAATTCCCCGCCGAGACCGATCAGGTCCTGAACATCAACGCCGAAGGGGTGGGGCTGTTCCGCAGCGAATTCCTCTTCATGGACCAGAGGGAGTCCGCCGACGAGGAGTCCCAGTACCGCAGCTACCGCCAGGTGCTGGAAGCCATGGGGGACAGGCCCGTTACCATCCGGACCCTGGACGTGGGGGGGGACAAGCTGATCTCGGAGATCGAATCCCAGCACGAGGCGAACCCCCTCCTGGGGTGGCGGGCGATCCGCTTCTGCCTGGAGAAAACCAATCTTTTCCGGACCCAGCTCCGGGCGCTTCTCCGGGCCTCCCGGCACGGCCGGCTCCAGATCATGTTCCCCATGATCTCCGGCATAGAGGAGTTCGAAGAGGCCCTCTCCCTGGTGGAAGAGGTCAAGGCGGAGCTGAAGGGGGAGGAGATCCCCTTCGACGCCAACATCCCCATCGGCCTGATGATAGAGGTCCCCTCCGCGGCCATGACTTCGGATATTCTGGCGGAACGGGCGGACTTCCTTTCCATAGGGACGAACGACCTGATACAGTACTCCATCGCCATCGACCGGGGCAATGAGAAGGTCGCCCACATGTATCAGCCGCTCCATCCCGGACTGATACGGATGATCCACCTGGTCGTCCAGAATGCCCACCGCCACGGAATCCCCGTAAGTCTTTGCGGAGAAATGGGGGGAGAGCCCCTTTATACGCCGATTCTGCTGGGTCTGGGACTGGACGAAATCAGTATGAGCGCTTATAGTTTGCCGGAGATTAAAAAGATTATCCGTTCCGTATCCATAGCGGAATCGGAGGAACTGCTGGGGTCGATTTTGGAAATGCGCTCCTATAAGGAGATCAACGACTATACCCGGCTCTGGATGGAGAAAAGATTTGGAAATTCAGGACAATAGAACCCTTCCCGTGGTGGCCGTGGTAGGCCGCCCTAATGTGGGAAAGTCAACCCTCTTTAACCGGCTCTTCGGGAAAAGACGGTCCATTACGGACCCCACTCCCGGGGTGACCCGGGACGCCATAGAAGAGGCTTGCACCGTGGCGGGCAAGGACATCCTCCTCGTGGATACGGGGGGATACAAACTGGAACGGGACGACCGTTTCGACGAAATCGTAGCGGAAAGGAGCGTGATGCAGCTGGAGCGGGCCGCCCTGATCCTGCTGGTGCTGGAAGCGGGGGAGATGACCCCCGAGGACGAGGCCATGGTAAAAATGGTCCGACCCTATTCTGAGCGGCTGATCATCGTGGTGAACAAGGTGGACACCCCGGAGAGGGAGCCCCTGGTCTGGGACGTCTACTCCCTGGGGTTCGAGCATGTCATAGGCATTTCCGCCGCTCACAACTGGAACATCGCCGAACTCAAGGAGACCATGGTCAAGCGGCTCAACCAGCTGGCGAAGGAGGGGAAGGAGAGGACCGAGATCATCCCCGACCTGACCATAGCCATTCTGGGAAAGCCCAACGCGGGCAAGTCCACCCTGCTCAACCGGCTGCTCAAGGATGAGCGGGCCCTG
>QKAI01000253.1 GCA_003246505.1 Spirochaetaceae bacterium
GAAGGGGAACATCCTCCTTGACGGAGAGTGGACCTATAGGGAGGGGATGGAATCCTCCCTGCTCTGGGAAGGGAAGGCCCGCCCCTTCCCCCGGGCCTGGGCCGCCGACCCCCGGGAACCGGGCTCCTACCGGTTAAGAATAAAGGGAGCCGAACCGGGTAGAAAGCTGTACCTCCGCACGGAAAGGCTCCCCGGATTCCATGCCCTGTTCCTGAACAACCAGTACCTGGGGGGAAGGGGGACTCCGGGCGGCACGATTCAAAGCGAATCGGCGGGCTTCGAAGCGGATCCCTACGTCATCGTCATCCCCTCGGAGAACTTCTATCTCACCGTCCAGGTATCCAACTTCCGCAGGACCCAGCCCGACAGGAGGGGCAGCATCTACCTTACGGCCCTGGGCAAGTACAACAGGATTCTCTATATCAGGGGCATGGCGGAATTCCTCATCCAGGGGATTCTCATTTGCACTATCTTCATCTACACCTCCATGTACTTCATGGACAGGAAGAGAAGGGAATTCCTGTATTTCCGGTTCGCCGGGGTAGGCCTCTCCCTGATGAGCCTCAGCTCCAGCGCCCTGATCCCCCTCGTTTTCCCCACCCTGGGGAAGTACGAGATACTGTTCCGGGCCCACAATACGGGTTTCATAACCGCCCTGATCTTTATGGTGCTCTTCTTCAGCCGCTACCGGGGCCCCGTCCTCCACCCCGGGATCGTGGGCGCCTTCGCCCTCCTCATGGGCCTGACCGAGGCGGTCCTTCTGACAGTACCCGCCGGTTTTCTTTACCACTTCCGGATGGTCATGGCGGCGGAATTCCTGGCGGGCTTTCTCATCATTGCCATGGAAACCATCCGCAAAATATCCCAGGGCACGCTCCACCCCCTGGGGATCCTCCCCGGGATGATCACTCTGGCCCTCTTCTCCTTCCTGCAGCTCTTCATCGACTCCCCCCTGGCTTCGGACCTGATCCTGCATCTGACCCTTCTTATACTGGTGATGCAGCAGCTCATGTACCACACCTTTCTCTCCATGAAGAACTACACCCGGATCCGGGAGATGAACCGGGACTATCTGAAGCTGAATCTGGAACTGAAGGACTCTCTGAACCGGATCGAGGATCAGGCCGAGCTGATTCAGTTCATTACCAACAGGGACAGCGTCAGCGGCCTCCCCAACAAAAATCAGTTACCCGCCCTGTTTGAAAGGGAGACATCCCGCCTCGCCGCCGGGGAGTCCTCCCTCTGCTTCGTCATGGCCGAATGGGAGGACCTGAAGGATTTCCTCTCCCGGAGGGGGCTGACCCCGCAGATGGAGATAATCCGCCAGTTCGCCGACAGGGCGCGCCGCTTCTGTACCGGAGAGGACTGGGTCTGCCGTTATTCGGACGACCGCTTCCTCTTCATCCTCACCCAGGGAAAGGGGGAAGTGGAAAAAAGGGTGAACAGGCTTTATGGGGAGTTCACCCGCCCCCTGGAGGGGGAGGAGGGGATCTATAGCCCCCGCATCAACATGGGATATACCCTGTGGGAAGGGGAGAGTCCGGGTCAGGAAACCACTCTCCGCCGGTTGTTCTCCGCCCTGGATTACGCCAGAAGGGAGCAGAGGCACGAGCCCTGCCGGTTCACCCGGCGCATCGATACCTACCAGATGGACCGGATCCGCCTGGAGGGGAAATTCAGACAGGCCCTGAGAAAGGGCATGCTGGAGGTCCATTACCAGCCCCAGCACGACTCCTGGCAGTATGAAGTGACAGGCCTGGAAGCGCTCATCCGCTGGAACGATCCGGACAGGGGATGGGTCCCCCCGGAGGAATTCATCCCCCTGGCGGAGGAACTGGGACTGATCGAGGAGATCGATCTGTACGCGGCCAGGACAGTTCTGGCCCAGATGGCCAAGTGGGGGGATTCGGAGCTGGGGGAGATGCGGGTCTCCCTGAACCTCTCCCCCACCAACTTCGTCAATCCGGTCTTCGTCGAAAATATCATAGCCATGACCCGGCGGAGCGGCATCTCCCCCTCCCGGCTGGAACTGGAGCTGACCGAGACCATGTTCGTCTACAACAGAAAGCAGATCCGGAAGAATTTCTTCCGCCTCAAGAACGAAGGGTTCACCATCGCCCTGGACGATTTCGGCACGGGATACAGCTCCCTGGCCTACCTGACCGAATTCCCCGTGGACGTCTTGAAAATAGACAAGGCCTTCATCAATTGTCTGAGCGGGGACGACCGCAGGAAGGATATCGTCAAGTCGATCATCGCCATCGGCCACGCCCTGGGGCTGCGCATCATATCGGAGGGGGTGGAAAAGGAGGAGGACCTGCGGTATCTCAGGAAGGCGGGATGCCATGGGATCCAGGGTTATTTCTTCTCCCCCCCCCTGCCCCCCTCCCGGCTTCTGGAGTACATCCGCAAAACCCGGAGCGCCTGAGGGATATCCCGTCAGATGCGGTTTCTGAAGTCCCGGGGGGAGGTGCCCGTGTATTTTTTGAAGATCCGGGAAAAGTATAGGCCGTCCTCATAACCGGCCGCTTCGGCGCTCTCGGATACGCTCAGCCCCCGCATGAGGGCGTCCTTTCCCGCTTCCATGCGCCTTTCGATGATGAAGGACTTGAGGGAGCGCCCCGTGTACTCCCTGAAGAGATTGGAGGTGTGGCTGTAGCCGTAGGGGGAGTTCTCCATCAGCCGGTCCAGGAGCAGGGGGTCGGTGAATTCCCCGTCTATGATCCGGATCATTTCCAGTACCATATGGCTCTTCCTCTCCTCCCGCACATCCCGCTCCCGGTAGGCCGCGTCGATGAATTCCCGGAGGATGACCATGAAGAGGGGCCCCGTATCCAGGGGTGACCAGGCCTCCCACCCCCTTTCGGTGAGGCGCCGGATCTCATCGGTTAGGGTGAATAGCAGGGAGGGCGAGGGAAAGCAGACCAGGGGATCGTACTTGATGTGGCTGAAGAAGTCCGTGCTCTGGAAGAGATAGAGCATGAAGTGCTGGGCCACCATGCGCAGGGGCTCCAGGCTGGTCTTCCGGGCGTTGACCAGACAATCGGGCGGCACCAGGAGCCCCATGCCCGCCTTCAGGCGGTAGTTCTCCCCGCCTATGGTGAAGAGGGCGCTCCCCTGCTCGCAGACGAAGAGGTCGTAGTCGTTCATGGTCCTGTTGCTGATGTTCCACTCCTCCCCGTTCTCCTGGGGAAAGGGGGGCATGGTCAGATCCAGAATAATATGACGGTAGGGTAGATTCCTGTAGAAGAGTTTCTCCTCGCCCATGGGAAAGATATACCTTTTTTATCAGAAAATGTCCATGTTTTTTCGTAAAAGCCCCATTCAAATGGGAAATGACCCGGTTTATAATCCCCCTTATGAAAAAAATCCGATTTGCCGTATTGGGGTGCGGGGTCATCGCCCCCACCCAT
>QKAI01000193.1 GCA_003246505.1 Spirochaetaceae bacterium
GGTTCTCATGTTTCCCATCGCCTACAAACTATAGTTTCTTCCCGGTGATCGGTCAAATAAAAAAAGAGTGGCAGGGTGAAAACTTTCTGTTTATACTTATTCAAGACTCCTAAAGAATGGGAGCGGGAGAGTAAAAATGTCACCGGGGCAACCCCCTATGTTCAAGGAAAAGAGAAACCTGGCCAATATGTCTCCCCTCGTTCTGAGCATCTTCTCCCTCACCATCATATTGCTTCTCTCCTTCTTTGTGATAAAGACCCTGAACGACTCCCTGAGCGAGAGCCTGGCCAGGGGGCTGGAGATAACCTACGGACAGTTTGACCGGAGGGAAAGGGAGTTAGCCCGGGAGGAGGTGGAAAAATTCATCGCCACCATCCGCACCGTGGACACGGGGGATGAAGAGATCCGGGCTGTGGTTCAGCAGGGGATCCTCGACGTGATCAGGACAAGGGGAAGCCAGCAGATCTGGAACAGCGGCTTTTTCCTCTTCGACGGGAATGGAATCTGCCTGATCAGCTACGATTACCCCGGCCTGGAGGGGTATTCCATATATGAAATCCGCGAGCAGGCGGGGGTGGACCTGGTTGTCCCCTTTCTGGATCTGAAATTGGGGGGGGAGGATAAATACGTTACCTATACCGTAAAGGGGAGGGACGGTGAACGGGACAGGCAGAAGACGGCCTACCTCTCCTATTATGCGCCCTGGAACTGGTTCGTGGGGGCGGGGTTCTATACGGACAGGGCCGATTCTTCCCTGAACGGACAGAAGGAGGTATGGGAGGGATTCCGGTCGGATGTTCTCTATTCCATGAAACTCAAACTCCTGATTTTTTCTCTCCTCCTCTTCCTGGCCATCCTGACGGCCCTCGTGCTTCTGAAGACATCCATCAGCACCCGCACCAGGGCGCAGAAGAGACTGGCCCTTTACAAGGAGACCCTGGAGGACAATCTTTGCGTCATGATCACCGATCCGGAGGGCCGGATAGACTATGTGAACGAGAAATACTGCCAGCTGACAGGTCTGGGCCCGAAGGACCTTCGGGGAAAATTCTTCTCCAATGATATTCACAGGGAGATAAAGAAAAGGACGGAGCGGGAGATTCAGGCGTCCCTGCTCAAGGGGGCGGACTGGAACGGCCCGATCAGGGGCAGGAACGTTTCGGGGGAGTCCTTCTGGCTGCAGGCCCAGATAAAGCCCGTCCGGGAGGAATCCGGTCTGGTGACCGGCTACATCGCCGTGGGGCTGGATGTGACGGAGCTGCACCGGACCCGGAGCCATCTGGAGAAATCCCTCTTCCTCGATTCCCTCACCGGCTGCGGCAACAGGGCCAAGCTTCTGGCCGATTACGACAGGGCCTCCAATCCCCTCATCGCCTTCCACAATATCGACCGGTTCAACAGCATCAACCGCTTCTACGGCATGGAGAGGGGGGACGAAGTTCTCCTTCGCATAGGGGAGAAGTTCCGCTCCCTGCTCCGGGGCGGGGAGAATCTCTACCGGATCCATGCGGACACCTTCGTCATCATGAAGGACGGGGGGGACCGGGAGGAATTCATCCGTAACTGCCGGAACCGTCTGGATCTGCTGCAGAACATGACATTCCAGTTCGAGGATCATCTTTTCCCCGTCTCCCTCAGGATGGGGATATCCACGGGAACCACGGACACCCTCATCCTGGCCGATGCGGCTCTGAACGGGGCGAAGGCCTCCTCCGGGGGAGTCCTCATCTACAACGACGAAGAACTGGACGCGCCCCGGGACAGGCTGGAGAACCTGCAGAAGCTCAACATGATACGCCAGGCCCTGGATCATAACCGCGTATTCCTCATGTACCAGCCCATCATCCATCTGCCCTCCGGGGAGATAGGGAAGTACGAAAGCCTCATCCGGATCAGGGACGACCAGGGGAATATCGTCAGTCCGGGCAATTTCATCAATCTGGCCAAGGAAGGACGGATTTACCGGAAGCTGACCCATTTCGTCATTGAGAGGGCCTTCCGGGATTTCTCCGGCCGGGAGGAGGACTTCTCCATCAACCTGACCATAGAGGATTTCACCGACCGGGAGACCATAGACCTTCTGATAGAAAAATCCCGTCTCTACGGCGTTCAGGAAAGGCTGATCCTGGAACTGGTGGAAACGGAGGAACTGAGAGATTTCGAAGGCATCGTCCGGATCATCGAAAAACTTAAGGGCGAGGGGATGCGTATCGCCATTGACGATTTCGGATCGGGATTTTCCAATTTCACCTACCTTTTGAGACTCAATACGGATTTCATCAAGATAGACGGGAGCCTTATCCGGAATATCCTGACCGACAGCAAGAGCCGGTCCCTGGTGACCTCCATCATACAGTTCGCCCGGGGTGCGGGCATAAAAACCATTGCCGAATATATCGAGACGGAGGAATTAAGCCATTTCGCCAGGGATTTCGGTATCGATTTCGGACAGGGGTACTATCTGGGAAAGCCGGAGGAACTGCCCCCTATCGGCCGATAAGCTCCCCGACGAAGGAACTGAGTTTCCCGTAATCCCCCCGGGGGCACCCGTTCACCGTTCTGACCACCTGGCTTCCCACAATCACCGCGTCACAGTGGGGGGCGACGGACTGCACCTGGGAACGCTGCTGAATGCCAAAGCCCGCCATGATTTTTACTCCCCCCTTCCTGAGTTTATCCAGGGTGGCCATGTTTTCCTCACCCAGCTCGGTCAGGGTCCCGGTGATGCCCCGTCGCAGGGCCAGATAGACCCATTCGGGGGAATCGGCCATCACTTCCCCGATGCGGTGATCCGATACGCCGGGAATAAGGACGGGCACGCAGGCCAGCCCCTCCTGCCGGCAGGCGGCGGCCAGCCCCTCATCGCTCCCCGGGGCCAGATCGGGAATGATGAGGCCATAGGCCCCGGCCTCCCTGGCCCGGGCGGCGAAGGCGGCCACGCCGGCGTTATAGACAATGCCCCCGTAGCTCATGAGAAATACCGGGACGCCCTCCCCTCCTGTAGTCAGCTCCCGGCATATGTCAAAGGCCTGCTCCACCCGGAACCCGCCTTCCAGGGCTTTGTCGCAGGCGGCGGCGATGACCGGTCCGTCGGCGGTGGGGTCGGAATAGGGAATCTGCATCTCCAGGTAGGAGGCGCCGCCGGCGATCAGGGCACGGCCGATCTTCAGGGAATCCTCCACAGTGGGATATCCTGCGATGAAATGGGTCATCAGTGTGTCTGCCATAGGTCTCTCCTCCCAAACGATTCTATACAGAGAAACATACCCGTTCCCTGATGATACTGTCAATAGAAGCATGCAGATAAGTCCATGAAAAAAACACAGGCGATCCAATGGCTCGGCTATATATTTGTTTACTAAAGGAGATTTTCATGAGAAAAACTATCGGTCCCATTCTTATTG
>QKAI01000141.1 GCA_003246505.1 Spirochaetaceae bacterium
ATTCTTGGACCGGGCATCCTGGTCCTGATCATTCCCTTCCTTATGTCCTGCGAAGAGCTGTTCACCACGAATATCTTCGACAATCTGGACAATCTGGACCTGAGCAACATGTCCACCGAGGAACAGGCCGTAGCCGTTCTGGACGATGCATCCGGGGCGATCGACGGCCTGAGCGGCGACGAAATTGACGATCTGGTAGATGATCTGACCGATCTGGCCAATGACACATCCGCCGGCGACAGCACCCGCATGCAGGCCGCCGCCGCTGCCGCAGAGGTGGAGATGGCCGCCAGCGGGGCCGATGAGACCATAAACAATCTCTCCGATCTGGTCACGGACATGGTCAACGACGATCTGACCGTGGACGATCCCACGGACATTCTGACCAGCATTTTTTCCGATTCCTCGGGCAATCTTCTTTCCGCAGCGGAAATTGAGGCACAGCTTGAAGCCATGCTGGCTGCCGCCGCCCTACTGGAAACCTACGGCAGTGTGATGGGTGAAGACGGCACTGCCCCTCCCGGCGTCAGCGCGGATACCCTGGCCGTTACGGCCCTGGTGGTGGGGCTAGTTGGTATTCTCTCCGATGGTGGTAATTCAACGGCGGCCATAGCCGCCGCCATTACGGATCCTGATCCGGAAACGGCTATTGACAACTTGAACGGTACCTTCCCCGACTTGAATGCCCTGACCGCCGACGGGGGCCTTGAAGCTCTTTTCGGCGCCGACATGGCCAATACCATAGAGGGGGGATCCCTTATCACTTCCCTCCTGGATCAAATGTAAAAAAAGATTTGAGGAGATTCGGGTGAATAGAAAAATTATCCTGTTAACAATAACCGTTCTCGTGCTTTTCCCGTCCCTCGGGGCGGAGGATTCCCATACCTATATCCCCAGCTTCGGCTGGTACAATCCCCGCATCATGGCCATGGGGGGAGAGGTCAGCGCCGATCCGGACGGCTTCTCCGCTTTCGTTTCCAATCCCGCCGGTTTCGCCGGGGAGAAGGTGGACAAGTCCGATGAAAGCGACGGCGAGCGCAAGGGGGATTTCACCCTTCTTTCCCTTCAGGCGGCCATGATAGCCAGCCCTTTCAGGGCCGTGGAAATGGCCGGGGGCATGGACGACGGGAGCGATCCCACGGCGGTGATGCTCGATTTCGTCATCGATCAGCTGGAAACGAACGGGATGGGGGCCAAGGCCGATATCGCCCTGGCCGCCTATTCCGCCCGGGGCTGGGGCCTTGGCGCCTTTCTCTCGGCGGGAGCCCTTTTTCCCCAGTCCGACCTGGCCCTGGCCACGGAGGGCACCGCCACCGCCGATATGACCCTGGAAATCGGCTACGCCCATGTGTTCAAAACCTCCTTCGCCGACATCGTGGTGGGGGGCGACATCAGGCCCGCCTACCGCATGATCGTACCCATGACCGCCGATAACATCATTAATGGAGTCTCCGATATCACCGTTCTGCCCAGCATCTCCGGTTTCGGCGTCGGCCTTGACCTGGGGGCCACCCTGGAGTGGAGGGAGCTGACCTTCGCCGCGGTTCTGCGCGACCTGGGACATACCCGCTATTATATGTACGAGGTACCCCTTTCGGGCCTCGGGAATTTCTCCTCCGACGTGGCCGTGGATACTCAGTACATCACACCCATGTCCCTGACCTTAGGGGTGGGGTACGAACCTACCATTCCCGCCGTGGACTGGCTGGTAAAGACAACCTTCGTCGCCTCCTTTAAAACGGACCTCCTCCTGAACGGACTGCCCTTCGGAATTGATCCCCTTAACTATTACGACTATACCCAGGGCTCCTTCTGGAAGTCCCTGCATATGGGCATGGAAACCAAGTGGATCAATCTCATCTATCTCAGGGCGGGATTGAACGGGGGGTATTTTACCGCCGGCACGGGGATTGATTTCTTTATCGGTGAGCTTAATCTGGCCCTTTTCTCCACAGAGACCGGGCGGACCGCCGGGCAGACTTCCCAGCTGGGAGCTTCCCTGGAACTGGCTTTCCGTTGGTAGGGGAAAAAGTTTGAAAAAGTTATTCCATTTGGTTGACACTTTTTTCAAACTTATGTATATTACAGCTCGTTCGCTGGAACGATGGGCCGCTAGCTCAGTAGGTAGAGCAACGCCCTTTTAAGGCGTGGGTCACTGGTTCGAACCCAGTGCGGCTCAAGCTAGATCCACGACTTGATGGTTCAGGATCTGATTCATGTCTCCATCGTCTAGGGGTTAGGACACCAGGTTTTCATCCTGGCAGCGGGGGTTCGATTCCCCCTGGAGATGCTTAAAGCACCGGTTATCCGGTGCTTTTTTTATGCCCTCAGAAGATCATCCCATCCGATCCCCTGACCCGATTCCACCGGCCGGCTCAGCCTCTTTCCCAGTACATGGGCAAGATCCCGTGGGGGGATTCCCGGGCGGAGCACCTTCTCCGTACGGAGGAGGGCCGTATTCCCTTCGGTGAGAAGGGTCCCCTCCGGCAGATCGGTCAGGGCATGGAGGGAGCGGTTCGTCCGGCCGTAGTTCCCCTTCTCCGCCGGGGCCAGTCTCTTTCTCCCGTCCCCCCGGATCAGATCGATCCGTTCCTTCCCGTACTCCCGGTTCAGCTCCTCCCTCTGCTCCTCCTCCGGCAGGGCGCACCTCCGGCGGACCTCCCGTACCATGCGGGCGAAATCCTTCGGTTCCAGGGCGATGGGATCGTCCAGGCCCCCCCCGTCATGGCTCAGGCAGAAGTGCTTCTCTATCATATCCGCCCCCAGGGAAACTGCGGTCAGGGGAACCAGCAGGGGATCGGTGCGGTGATCGGAGACGCCCGCGGAACAGCCGAAGAGGGAGGCGTAGTGGGGCAGCAGGGAGAGATTGTACTCCTCCGGCGGGGCGGGATAGGAGGTGATGCAGTGGAGAAGGGTGATTCCCTCCGTTCCGGGGAAGCAGGCCAGGGCGTCCTCAATATCTGCCAGCAGGGAGACCCCGGAGGAGAGAATGACAGTCCGGCCTGCCCCCTCTTCCTTCCATCGGGAGACTTCCCGCAGGAGGGGAATATGGTTGAGTTCCGGGGAGGCGATCTTGACGCTCCCCGTGCCCATCCCCCTTATCAGGGACCAGCTGCGGGGCCCGAAGGGGGTGGGGAGATAGCCTATCCCCTCCCTCTGGCAGAGGCGCCGCAGCTCTTCATAGAACTCCCTCTCCCTTTCCAGATCTTTGAAGACATCGAAGAGGGGAGTGTCCCCCCCGGGAAGGGGAACCATGCCGGTGCGGGGGTGTATGATGTCCTCGGCGAAGACGACCTGGAACTTCGCGAAATCCGCCCCGGTCTGGGCCGCCCTTCCTATCATCTCCTCCGCCCGGGACAGGGAGCCTCCGTGGGCCGTCCCAAGTTCCG
>QKAI01000343.1 GCA_003246505.1 Spirochaetaceae bacterium
GAGATGAATATTGTGGAAACCGGGGTCATTCAGGAACAGCAGGATCCGAAAGTCTCCCGGGACATCATCATCGTGGGCATTGATGCAGCTACCCTTGAAGCTTTCGGAAGGTGGCCCTTCTCCCGGGATATCCACGCGGACCTTATCAACTCCTTCTCCCGTATAAAGAACCGGAACGAAAGGGAGAATTCCCTCTTCCTGGATATTTTCTTTTCCGAGCCCGACTCCGATCCCGCCAGGGACCGGGAGCTCATCGGCGCCATTGAGGAGAGCGGTACGGTTTTTCTCCAGACCATACTCAGCTCCACCCCTCCCGGATACAGCCTCAAGGAGGGGGATGAGCGCATGGAAGCCCTTTTCCGATCGGGCGGCCGGATCGGGGAAGTGACCGGAGACGTCTCGCAGCTTTTCACCTATTACAGCGCCGAATCTCCCCTCGTGGAATACGGGGAAGCCGTCAGGGGCTACGGGCATGCCAATTATATAGACGAATGGGACAAGGTTTTCCGAAAGCAGCAGATGGTCGCCCGGTACAGCGAGGCCGTAGGCATTATAAGGCTTGACCATCTGGACGCATCCCAGGAGATCCTGACCGGGGAGAGGCTTGCCTGGCAGACGAGGGAAGGGGAGTGGATAAACCTGCCGCACCCCCTGACAGAGAGCGGCATAGAGCTTTTAAAGAAGGAGATGGAGAAAAGGGCGCCCTCCCGTTCGGAGGATACCGACGGGGACGGCAAGCCGGACTCCCGTTTTTATGAGATCAAGCGGTTCCACGACTATCTCATTCCTTCCATAACTCTTTCCATGTCCGCTAATTATTTCCACCGATCCCTTGATGAACTGGAAATCGTCCTGGGCCGGCATATCCTCATCCCCCATCCCCGTGTTCTGAACCCGGAAACGGGTGAGTTGGAAGATTACCGCATTATGACATCCTACCCCACTTACGACGAAGCGGGAAATATCATAAAGGAAGCCCAGTACCGGGATGTCCCGGAGATCCGCATTCCCATCGATGAGAGGGGGCAGATGCTCATTAACTTCATGGGCAGCCGCTCCACACCGGGGCGCAGCGGATATCAGACCTTTCCCGTGCGCTCCTATTCGGCCTACGCCTCCCGCGTGCCCGGCGAGGATCCGGCGCGATGGCCCAAAACCAAGGCCCTGGGAAACAAGATCGTCATGGTGGGAGGCTTTTTCGAAGGCACCGACGAAAGGACGACTCCCTTCGGCCTCATGTACGGGGTAGAGGTCCATGCCAATGCCCTGAATACCATAATCATGGATAATTTCCTCAATCCCCTTCCCGATTTTATCAACGTGCTCGTTCTCCTGGGATTGATCCTCATCGTCTGTTTTTACTCCTCCCGCATCAATACTCTGCTCTCCTTTCTCGCCACCATACTCCTGGTGGGGGTGTACTTCTACTTCGCCAATATCTTCTTCTTCGAGAACAGGAACCTGCTCCTCAACTTCGCCACTCCCATGGTGGGGGGGCTCATCACCTACGTCCTGGTCATCGTATACCGGGTCGTGGCCGGAGAGAGCGACAAGAAGCGGATCAAGAACATGTTCGGGAAATACGTCAGTCCCAAGGTGGTGGAACAGATGATGACCAATCCCCCGGAACTGGGCGGCATCGACATGGACATCACCATTTTCTTCTCCGACATCCGCAGTTTCACCACCCTGTCCGAATCCATGTCCCCCCAGGAACTGGTCCATCTCCTTAACGACTATCTCACCACCATGACAGACTGCCTCATCGAATACGACGGCACCCTGGACAAGTACATCGGCGATGCGATCATGGGATTCTGGGGGGCCCCCCTGCCCCAGGAAAACCATGCGATTCTGGCCTGCAAGAGCGCCCTGCGCCAGCTGGAGCTGCTGGAGCTCTTAAATCAGAAGGCCGAGCCGAATCGCCAGATCCATATAGGAATCGGTATGAATTCGGGAATCGGAACGGTGGGGAACATGGGAAGCCAGGGAAGGATGAACTTCACCGTCATGGGGGACAATGTGAACCTGGCCTCACGACTGGAGGGCATCACCAAGCAGTACCGCACCCAGATCGTGATAAGCCAGTCCACCAGGGATGCCCTGGCGGGGGACGACAGGTTCGTCACACGGGAGCTGGACGATATCCGGGTCAAGGGCAAACTCAAGCCGGTGCGCATATACGAGCTGGTCGGTTACGACGGTGACCTGTCCATGAAGGACCCGGCGGTTTCGAAAAAGGATAAGAAACGGGCGTGAGACCTCTGCTTTATAATGCCGTTCCCGCGGGTTTGGTATTTCTCCTTCTCTCCTGCGGGCTTCCCAATTACGATGTTATCGAAGCCCCCGCCCGGGTGAGTACGGGAGTGGATAACACTTTAGCCTTCACTCCCGCAACGGGAGTGGATTATTACGTCCTGGCATACAAACTTTACTGGGATAACGAATACCCCTCCACCGACGCCGCCACCATAGGAGATACGGATACCGTATCAACGGGATTCACCACCTTAAAGAGTCTGGGGTTCATACAGATGTGTTCCTCCGCAAGTCCGGGGACCACCAATTATCCCGGGGACAGCACCTCCATCACCCTGAACGCTACGGGGGGGACGGTTTCCCTGACCTTTGATACGACGACGGGCGAGTTGGTCCTCTCTAATGCCCTGACCCTTTCCGGAGGAGCTAATCTTTATCGCAGAGTGAGAAAAGTTGATTCCTCGGGATCAACGTCCGATAGTGATATTGTGGGCAAATCGTTTATGAACGGCGATTATGACTACCAGGATGTGGACAGTTATAGCGCCGGTTCCCAGACGATTCCTTCCGACAGCGATGGGATAGATTCGGACGTTTACGCCCTTTTTAAAAGTCGCTTTATCGGAGATGATACCTATTTGCAGCATTCCTTACTTGTATCGGTAGCCGTTTATTCCTATAGTGTATCTGCCAGCGCGACGGCGATTGAAAGCGTACCGGTTTATCTGGGGAATGTCGAAATTATCCAGCAATACTGGAATGGCGGTTAAGGAAGAGACAATCATGATAGACATGGATTTAATAACCGATTTTTTTCTGTTTCTGTTCATCGGGACTGGGGTGGCTTTTTTTCAGATCTTTATTATGAAACGGGATTTCCCCGGACGGCTCATCACCCCTCTGGCCATCTCCCTGGTCGGGTCCTTCGGGGGAAGCTTTCTGGGATCCTATTTTTTGAGCTCCCTCTCCCTGGACTCCCTGTGGATTCTATCCGGCTCCGCGATCCTTCTTTCCTTCCTCTTCCTGCAGGTTTTCTATACCCTGAGCCGGGTGAAAGACTACTACTGATGTGACACCGCGGAGGCTGCGAACTGGTTCAGAAATTCTTCCAGTCGATCCAGGGATTC
>QKAI01000457.1 GCA_003246505.1 Spirochaetaceae bacterium
TATTGGGTGAGGATTTTATTTTAGTGCTTTTCCGGGGAGCAAAAATAGAAATTATGTAGTATTATTTGGATACAGGTGACTTATATGATGGATATGACCTACCGGCCCACGGACCGGCCCTCCTCCCGTCTCCCCTTCGGAATCCGCAGTACGGGACACTACCGGGTCAGGAAGGATTGGGGGGAGCAGTTCCGGCCCCGCCATTTTGCCGAAGCCTGGTACACCCGGGAGGGGACGGGGCGATTCGCCCTTTCCGGGAGCCCTATCCTGGCGGAGAAAAATTCCCTGGTGATTCTCCCGGCCGGACTGGAACATGACCTGACCGCCCTTTCCGATACCTGGGAGTTCTACTGGTTCACCCTGGACGGGCCGAAGGGAAACGATCCCCTCCACTGGTTCGGGCTGAGCGCGGGCTCCTATGCCACGGGGGGATTTCCCCCGGAGACGTTCCGCCGGCTCAGGGATCTGGTGGGGGAGGGGACCTTCGCCTCCCAGAAGAGAGCCCTCACCCTGGTGATGGGCCTGCTGGCGGAGGTGGACATTCCCCCCGTCGAGGGGGACGGGGATACCCGGGTGGCCCTCGTGCAGAGGCTCATACGGGACAATTACTCCGATCCCGCCTTTGACATCAACGCCCTGGCGGTGAAGGCCGGGCTGCACCGGTCCGTCCTCTCCCGCCTCTTTGTCCGTGAAACCGGGCAGAGCCCTTCCGATTTCCTGAGGGATCTGCGCCTGAAAACGGGGCTCTCCCTTCTGCAGGACTCCTTCCTGCGGGTTTCGGAGATCGCCTGGCGCTGCGGCTTCCGGGATCCGGCCTACTTCTCCCGCCTCGTCCAGAGCCGCACGGGGAAACCTCCCAGGGAGAACCGGGGAAAAATAAGCCGGGAGTTTTCCCCTTAATTATGATATAATGCGGGCCATGCAGTCCGCCACGCTCCGAAGACAATCCGGCCGCATTCTCGTCCTGTGGGGGGAAAGGAACAGGGAAATACCCCCTCCCCCCCGGAAGGGGGAGGTCCTTTCCGAGCATGACGTGGCCTACTGGCACGGGGCGGAGTACGCCGGCCTGAACGGGATCAAGGAGAACCTGCCCCTCCCTCCCGGCGACGGGGCCCGGGGCAAGCGGGTCATCTATATCCAGCCCGGGGGGAATTCCCCCTACATGGCGGAGTACCGGGACAATCTGAAGAGCAAGGCGGACCGGGCGGGCATCGAGCTGACCGTACTGGAATCGGAGTGGGACGACGACCTTTTCGATGCCAACGTGGAGCGGGCCATAGGGGAGAAGCCGGACCTGATCCTCCTGAATCCGGAGAACCAGAGCCGCAGCACCGAGTGGTACAGAAGGATAAACGGGGCGGGGATTCCCGTGGTGGGGGGCAATTTCCTTCCCGGGGAGGAGGGGTTCCGCTATATACTGGCCTGGTCCGGCCCGGACGACTGGGGCCAGAGCCGTCTCCTGGCCCGCTCCCTGGCCGACTCCCTCCTGCGCAAGGGGGGCTATGCCATCCTGCAGCATCAGGAGGGCACCTCCAGCTACTACGCCCGGACCTTCGGGGTCATCACGGAGCTGAAGCGTTACGCCCCCCTCATGGAATGCCTGGACACGAAGCCTGCGGGCCTCTCCCGGGAGAGGGCCTACGCCATCGTGAAGGGGTGGCTGGAACAGCACGGGGAGAGGCTGAAGGGCATCGTCTGCGCCGACGACGACCAGACCGCCCTGGGCATGGTGGACGCCCTGGAGGAGGCGGGCCGGAGCGATCTGATCTGCGTCGCCTGCGGGACCAGCCGCACCGGCCTGGAGCTGCTGGACCGGGGGAAGCTGAAGGCCCTCTCCTACCAGTCCGCCGCGGTGGACGGCAGCGTGGCCATGGAGAACATCGTCGACTGGTTCGAAGGGGTCCCCGTGGAGCCGGTGCGCTACCTTCCCAAGTGCATCGCCAAGCCCGAGGAGGCCCGGGAATTCATGGAGGCGACCCAGTCGGTGGAGCTCATCGACCTGGAGATCCTCTACCGGGGCATTGAAAATCTGGACTGGCAGAGGGTTTACGACTTCTTCGGCGATATCTACGAGATCTTTCTCCAGTCCCTTCTGGTGCCCCTGGATGTCTTCCACGGGTTTCTTCTGGAGCTTCTTACGGGGCTGATATTAATCATCAAAAGAAACGGCCTGGACGTGAACGATACCCTGGGCAGTTACGAGAGCCTCATCAAGCACCTGATGCGGGACGACGACATAGGGCGCATGCTGGAGTGGGCCGGCGACTGCTGCCAGAAGGTCATTCTGGAAATCACCCTGGAAAGGGACAGGAAGACCCCGGTCCAGACCATCGTGGAACACATCGAGGGGAACTACCGGGAGCCCCTCTCCCTCAAGACACTCTCCTACAGCTACGGACTTTCCCAGGCCTATCTGGGCCAGCTCTTCCGCCAGGAGACGGGGGAGAAATTCAACGATTACCTGAATCGGATACGCATAGAGAAAGCCTGCCTCCTCCTCCTGGGGGACAACGCGGTGGCCAGCAAAATCGCCGCCGAAGTGGGCTATACCGACGCGGATTATTTTTACAAGGTTTTCAAGAAAGTGACCGGGATAACCGTCTCGGCCTACATTAAGGAGAACCGATCCTAATTATTTTCAGTTTTATATAAAATTTTTACTGTAGCCCGAAAAAAAGAATGGATTTTACAATAATCTATACCATCAGGGGAACCTGAAATCAAGGAGTTTATTGTGAGAAAATTTACAGCCCTCTTTCTGATGCTGTGCCTCGGCGCCCTTCTCTTCGCCAACGGTCAGAATGAAACGACAAAAGGCATGAGCGAGGATGAGAAGAAAGCCAATCTGGAGAAATCCCTGGCCATCGACGTCTCGGACATACGCGGGTCCGACGGTCAGCTGCTGCTCATTTACGGCACCACCCGCCCCGTTCCCGCCAAGCCCTCCGATCCCGCCCTTCTGGATATGTGGAAGATCGAGTACGCCGGACGGCAGACCCAGAAAGTCCCCATGATCGAATCCCCCAGGGACGGCATCATCGGCAAGAAGATCATCATGATCCAGCAGTCGGAGCACCCCTATTGGACCGCCGTTTCCAACGGCTCCCGCATCGCCTGCGAAGCCTACGGCGCCTCCTTCGAAGTATGGAACCCCAACGGGGACCTGAACCAGCAGAACCAGTACGTGGACCGGGCCATCGCCGAGAAGGCGGACATGGTCCTTCTGGCCACCCTGGACGCCAAGGCCGGGGTCCAGCAGTTCAAGAAGCTCTACGACGCGGGCATCCCCGCCATCGCCTATAACATGATCCCCAGCGACGACGCCATGAGATACGTTCTGGCCATCACCGCG
>QKAI01000153.1 GCA_003246505.1 Spirochaetaceae bacterium
CTCAGGAGGAAACCAGGGCGTAGGCCCCCCGGATTCCCGGTCCGGGATCAAAGGATTCAATGAAAAAACCGTCCAGGAGGGAGTCCCCCGAGACGCAGGGTACGGTGTAATGCTTCAGCCCCCCCGGGAGTCCCTTCCCGGTCCCCTTCAGATAGGCTTCCTTCTGGGTCCAGATGCGAAAGAAGAGATCCACCACGCCCTCGGGGGAGTTCTCCCTCTCCAGAGCCTTTATTTCCCGGGGGGAGAAAAAGTGGCGGGCCAGATTCAGGCAGTCCCTGTCCCGGGCCTCCTCCACGTCCACCCCGGTCTCCCCCCTCTCGGAGGAGATAAAGGCGATCGTACCGGCGGAGTGGGACACATTAAAAAAGAGGTCCCGGTCATGGACCAGGTAGGGTTTCCCCCCTTCCCCTTTTATGAATTCCAGGGTATCCGGGGGACGTCGGACAAGTTCCCCCAGCAGGGTGCGGGAGAACCAGCGGGCGGCCAGATACATCTCCCGGGAGGGGATGTGGGAGAAGCGGTGATAGCGCTCCTTCTCCTCCGGACTCATGAGCCGCATCCCCTCGCTAACGAAAGCGGGGGGAAGGGGGGTGGGGATTTTCATCCATCGGAGTTCCTCCACCCGGTCATGACGGAAAAATTCCCCGGTCAAGGATCAGTCCCAGAGACCTTCGGGATAGCGGCCCTCTTCGATAAGTTTTTTCAGGGAAGCCACCACCAGGGGCTTGTCCTCCCGGTAGGTGACGCCGAACCAGCTGTCCCGGCTGTGAAGCACATCCACCCGGCTGACCCCGGACTTAATCAGTTCGTCCACGGCGAAGGGGAGATAGAATTCCGATTTGGCCTCCCCGATGCGGGCGGACAGGAATTCCGTGAAAAGCCGCTCCAGATGACCGAACAGGGCGGGGGTGAAGCCCCACATGTTCATGGAGACGATCTCCTCCCCGGCGAATTCCACCGACTCCCCCCGTCCGTTTTTCCCGGTTATGCGGCCTTCCTCCCTGCCTATGGAGGTATGCTCCTCCACATCCTTCAGAAGCCCCTTCCCGTCCCGGGTGCAGATGCCCCGGGAGACGGTCCCGTGATCGGAGAGGGTCTTCTCCAGGGTAAAGCCGCACATGGAGAAATCGGACGACTCCGGATCGCTTTTCATGAGCCAGTCGGCGAGGAGGGCGAAACCGCTCTCCCCGTAGAAATCATCCGCATTTATGGCGGCGAAGGGCTCCCTCACCGCATTCCGGGCGGCCCAGACCGCATGGCCCGTCCCCCAGGGTTTCTCCCGGCCCTCGGGCCGGGCGAAGGAACCGGGCAGATCGTCCAGATCCTGGTAGGCGTACTCCACGGGTATGATCCCGTCGTACCGGCTGCCGATCATCTCCCGGAAATCCTTCTCTATATCCCGGCGGATGATAAAGACCACCTTGCCGAAGCCGGCCCTCTTCGCGTCGAAGACGGAGTAGTCTATGATGAATTCACCCTTCGGCCCAACCGGATCGATCTGCTTGAGCCCCCCGTAGCGGCTTCCCATGCCCGCCGCCAATACGACCAGTGTCGGTTTCGTCATTCCCTTACCTCATTTATCCCTTTTTTCCAGTTCCGCCAGGACATCAAAGAAAGTCAGATCGCTGGCTTCCAGGAGAACGAGCAGATGGTAGATCAGATCGGCCGATTCGAAGAGGATATCCTTCCTGTCGGAAGCGAGGAGGAGCTCCACCGCCTCTTCCCCGGTCTTTTTCTTTATCTTGTCCAGACCCTTGGAGAAAAGGTGCGTCGTATAGGATCCCTCGGGCATCTCCCGATGGCGTCTCTTTATCGTATCGGTCAGGACGCCCAGAAAGGCGCCGTCCCCGGACCGGTCGTCCAGGTCGACCTGGTCGTGCTTTTCCACGTCCACCGCTTCCCGGGTCATCTCCAGGGGAACAGGGGAGGATCCGGCGGGAAGAACCGCCTCGTAGCCCTCCCCCGTCTCCACCAGACTCAGTAAGGGGGGCTCCCCCTTCCAGGGGAGGATCCGTGCCGTTCCGGGGTGGGAGATCCACAGGGTCCCCTGCTCCCGGCTTTTGCTGAATCCCTTGGGGGTCATGAGCGCCGCCGCGGTCCGTCCCCCTTCTATATGCACGAGGAGGGGATAGATCTTCTCAGACATGGCCGCCCCTCAGCCCTTGGGGTTGGTGTACTGGAGCTGGCGGTAGAACTCCCTTCTCTGCTGGAGGGAGGTTTTGACACGGCCCCGGAACTCGTCCACCGTGGCAAAGCCCTTGGCATCCATCCAGTTTTCCAGGGTTTCCCTCATCTCCTGGAGATAGGTCAGGCCCTTCTGATAGAGGACGGAACAGACCTGCACCGTGGTGGCGCCGGCCAGGAGCAGCTTTATCACGTCCTCCGGGGTATGGACGCCCCGGCTGGCGGAAATCTGCGGTTTGATCATGGAGGAGAGGAGGCCGGTCCAGCGGAGGGTTTCGGCCAGTTCGCTTTCCGCGGAGAAGGGTATCCCCGTGGAAAAGGTCATTTTTTCGATGTTGATGTCGGGCTGCCAGAACCGGTTGAAGAGGACCAGCCCCTCCACGCCCGCATGGCCCAGTTCGGCGGTGAAGTGGGGCAGGGAGGTGTAGTTGCTCCCTATCTTGAAAGCCAGGGGCAGGCTCAGTTCCTTCATGAGCCGGGAGGCCAGTTTGACCGCCTGCTTTTCCAAATCCTGGCTGCGGAAGGAGACATCCTCCGCCATGGGGGCCAGGTTGATCTCCACGGCGGAAGCCCCGGCCTCCTTCATATAGCGTACGTAATCGCCCCAATCCTCCAGGGAGTGGCAGTTGATGCTGGCAATGACGGGGATGTCCACCTGCCTGGTCACTTCCCCGATAAAGGCGAGGTAGGAGGCGGGCTTCTTCTCCATGCCCACGTTCTGTACCCAGAGATCGGTCCCGGGCTGAATTTCCTCGGTGACGGCTATGTCCTCCGTTCCCCGTATATCCTCTTCGAAGAGGGATTTCAGCACCACCGCACCGGCGCCGTACTCGGCCAGTTTCTTAATGGCGTCCACCTTGCCCGTCAGGGTGGAACTGGAAACGATCAGGGGGCTCTTCAATTCTAATCCCAGATATTTTGTTTTTAGCGATGCCATGGGATCTCCTCTCTCTTGATTTCTGGACCCTATTTTACGGTATAGGGGGAAAAAAATCAATCTTTATGGGGGGGCTGCGGAAAATCTTGACTTTATTCTTGATATATATTAAATAGTATATATAAATAGAATTTTGAGGAGGCATTCCATGTCAGTAACCGTTTATTCCACCCCTTCCTGCTCCTATTGCCGCCTGGCCAAGGACTATCTCAGGAATCATAAAATCCCCTT
>QKAI01000157.1 GCA_003246505.1 Spirochaetaceae bacterium
GCATCTACGGGGCATTCATGCTGCTGATGGAAGTGGTCCTTATCATTTTCATCGATCTTATAAGGATCGGGCCTCCCGGAACCTCCCCCGCGGTCAATCGCTATCTGACCTATTTCTTTCTCCACATTGCCATCGCCCTGTTATGCCTGATTATCCTCCTCCTGACGGCTCTGAAATTCCGGCACCGGGACAGCCGTGTCCTGCCCTGGGAAAAGGGTCTTCCCGGACTCTTCGTTTCCCTGATCCTCTCCCTCCTTGCGGGTATCGCCCTCATGGACGTGGTGGGAACGGGCAGAACGGAGGTATTCATCTCCAGCATGCTCATAGCCAGCATCCTGACCATTATCGGATTTCCCTGGAATGCCATACTACTCTCCCTGCCCTACGGGGTTTTCATTCTGGGCCAGGACTTCCTTAATCTGGAACCGGCGGTAAGACTCTCCCTGGGAGTCAACGGGTCGGTGATTTATCTGGCCTGCATCGCCATATCCACCTTCTCCTACGGGGATTACTACATCAATCTGCTCAAGAATATCCAGTTGAGGGAAGCCAATGACAAGCTGAGCCATCTGGCCACCCACGACCCTCTGACCGGCCTTCCCAACCGGCGCTATTTTGAGGAGCAGCTTCAGAGGGAGCTGGCCCTGGTGGAACGATCGGGGAAAAAGGGGTACCTCCTGCTTCTGGATGTGGACCATTTCAAGAGAATAAACGACAGGTACGGCCATGATACGGGCGACCTGGTCCTGAGCGCCATAGGGGAGACGCTCCGGAACAGCACCCGGGACATAGACCTTATAGCCCGATGGGGGGGCGAGGAATTCATTCTCTATCTGCCCGCTTTGACGGACAGCAGCGGACGGACCGCCGCGGAAAGGCTGCGCCTCCGCTTTGAGGAGAATCCCCTGAGTTCCCCCGTGGGAACCATCCCCCTGACCGTGAGCATAGGCGTCTCCCCGGTCACGCCGGAGAACGGGGATAATTTTGACAGGGTCTTCAAAGCCGCGGACCGGGCCCTCTACCTCGCCAAGGAGAGAGGGAGAAACCGGGTGGAGGAAGCGTAGAGCCAGCTGGATAGAAAGACCGTTCAGTGATATAGTGTGTGAAGGATACGGCCATGTACAGAGACGTCAACGAATGGTACCTTATAACCCAGGGCTTTCTCCCATCCCCCCGGGGGGGATACTACTATCACTACGACAGGCGGATCATCGTGTCGGACAGCTTGGTGGAAAATTTTGATCCGGAAAAGCTCGAACTCCATATAGAATCGATCAACGAGGAACGGATCACCTTCCTCCTCTCCTCCCGGCCCTCCCCGGGCATTCCGGAGGAGATCATGAAAACCTTCGGATGGGAGGGGGAGAGGGAGCTGATCCTTATAAGGACGGGGATGACTCTGTCCTGAACCGGGCGATGCGGGTGTGGAGATTTTCCATCTGAGACCGGCTTTCCCGGGCCGAGTCGGCCACCTGCCGGGAGCTGTTGGAAATATCGGTCAGTGCCTGGAATATCTCATCAATCCCCTTGGTCATATTGAAAATTTTCCCGTTCAGGCTGTCCGCCTCCCCGTGGATGGCCCCCGTTTCCCCCGTAATGGACCGGGCCATCTCCGCCACCCGGGTCAGCTCCTCCTTCATGGATTGGGAGGCCTCCAGCACATGGGTCGATCCCCCGGACATCTCCTCCATGGAACTGACGATCTCCGCAAAGGACTGGGTAAAGCTCTGAATCGCCTCGATGATCTTTCCAAAGCTGACCGTGCTCTCCCGGGAGGTCTCCGCCACGAGGCCGATGCGTTCGGTGATATTCCCCAGCATCTGTCCGATCTGGGCGGCGTTGGTCCCGGAGGATTCGGCCAGCTTTCGTATCTCGTCGGCCACCACGGCGAAGCCCCGGCCCGACTCCCCCGCATGGGCTGCCTCTATGGCCGCATTCATGGCCAGGAGATTGGTGCGGGCCGCAATGCCGTTTATCACCCCTATGATCTTGCCTATCTCACGGGCCAGGTCGGCGATTTCACCGGCCAGATCGCTAGTCCGCCTTATGTCCTCCCCGTTATCCCGGGCCAGGGCCAGCATGTCATCCACCGTGCGCCCCTTTCGGGAGGAGATATCGCTGACGTTGCGTATATTGGCGATCATCTGCTCAATGGCGGCGGTGGTCTGGACAATCCCCGCGCTCAGAGTCTCGATGAGCCCATCCAGCCGGGTGACACCCCCGTCTATCTTCCCGGCCGACTCCAGGGTATTCTCGCTGATACGGCCCAGATCGTCCCCCATCACCCTGATGGAGTTCAGATTCGCCTGGATCTCCACTATGGCCGACTGGGTTTCCTCGCTCCCTTCGGCCAGGACCCCACTCGTTTCCTTACCCCGGACGGCCAGAGCCAGGGCTTCCCGGATCAGATCGGCCAGGGCGTCGGCGGCCTGATCGATGCCCCGGACGATATCGCCCATCTCGTCGTTCCGCCCGTAGTCGACCCGGAGGGTCAGATCACCCGCGGCCAGGGCTTCCGCGCTCTTGAGAGCCAGACTGATGGGACGGCCGATCCTCAGCACCAGCAAGAGGGTCAGCACGGCGGCCATCAGGACGGCCACGAAGGAGACAACCAGGGTCATGGCGGAGGCGCGGCCGACGGCGGATCGGATCCGGGGGAGTTCCTCGGTCATCATGGCTTCCGTTTCCCCCCTCCGGGCGACCAGCTCCTCTTCGATCCGGCCCAGCAGGGACTCCCTCTGCTCATAGAGGATAGCCAGTTCGTCATTCACAGAGACGAGATTCAGGAAATCCTTCCGATAGGTATCCAGCTGCTCCCCCATGGCCCTTCCCACGGAGGAGGAACCGAACCGCCCCGCGATGAGGGCACGCAATGTCCTCTCCGCCTCCCCGTTCTGGTCCACATACTTGCTGTCCAGCCTCAGGAGGTAGTCCTTTTCATGGCGGCGCAACATGAGATACTCCACCATCATCCTGTCGGAACTGTTCTCCAGGATGATCCGCTCCAGATCGTGGGCGGCGGTGCGAAAGGCCCCCCGGAGCCCCGTGTCCTGGGTCAGCCCCTTTTGGAATGTTTTGTTATTGATGGCGACGAGGACGTTGTTCAGGGCGATGAAGTCCTTTCTTAAAGTCAGAATCAGTTCCCTGTCCCGGTCGGCGAAGGTATCGGAGAAACTGCTCATGCTGTTCAGAATCCCCTGAATCTCCCGATAGGAGAGCTCCGCCTTCTCCCTATAGTCGCTGTTGAGGGTAAAATCGAACTGCAGTTCCAGCAGAACGGTGCGGTTGAGGGTCACATCCAGTTTCTGGATAAAATCCCTGCGGGCAATAACTTCATTCAGGATAAATT
>QKAI01000515.1 GCA_003246505.1 Spirochaetaceae bacterium
CTCCCCGTGGATATTTTCATTCATCCGGGACCTGACCTCCTCCAATTTTGTCCCGGAGAGGCACTCCCCGCTGTTTTCCACGATAATCCTGTAAAGGGGCCCATCGTTCTCAAAGGAGACGGAAAGCCGTTCCATCCGGTTCTTCTTTAGCATGCCGTGGACGAAGGCGTTCTCTATGAGCGGCTGCAGGATGAGGCGGGGCACCCTGATCTGCCGGAAGGGCGCGGGAAGGGGGGCGAAATCGACCTGGACATGGTGGGAGTGGCGCAGCTCCTGGATTTCGGTGTAGATGCGGGCATGCTCCACCTCGTCGGCGAGGGGAATGTCGTCACTCGAATTCCGGGTGATGAACTGGAAGTATTTTCCCAGCTGCACCGTGAATTTACCCACCGAATCATACTCCCCCAGCTGTATCATGGTATTGAGAATGAAAAAGCTGTTGTAGAGGAAATGGGGATTTATCTGGGACTGCAACTGCTTCATCTCCGATTTCTGGACCAGGGTCTTCTGGCGGATGACCTGCTCGATCAGAGTGCCCAGTTCGGCGGTCATCTGGTTGAACTGACCGTAGATATAGCGGAATTCGTCATCATGATCGTGCTCTATATGGATGGAGAAATTCCCCTCCTTCACCTGGCTGAAGGATTGGGCCAGACGTCGGATCGGCTTATGTATGTACTCGTGGGTGTAGACGGCGTAGATGACGATAACGATCATTCCGGACAGGATTATGAGAACATACCAGCGCTGGAAATTCTCGATGGACTTGAAGACGGCCTGCTCCGGCACGTATTTGACCAGGACCGATTTGAAGTAGTCCGAGGCTGCGGAGACTACCAGATAGTGGTCTTCATTGATCTCGATGCGGTCCGCCGAAGTTCCGGGCTGTTCCCCGGGGATCAGTTTTTCCAGAATCTCCCTGTCATAGCGGGAGGCTATGATGCGGCCGCTGCTGCCGTTGTACAGGACCAGCCGTTCCTCCCCGTTGGCGCTCATGGAGGATAGCTCCGCTTCGAACTCCCCCGGGGAGAGCTCTATGCATATGACGGCCAGGGGGGGGTGCTCCACCACCGCGGTGAAGGGGAGGGGGACGGTCAGATACATCGCCTCCCCCTCGTAGAGGATCACCGTTTCGGGAAACAGGGGGAACCCCCTTAACAGATCGAACCGCCCCCTGTCAAATTCACCTATGGTGGTGGCGGAAACGGTTTTCCCTTCCGTGGGGAACATGATGTAGGCGTCGCTGATGTACTTGCTGCTGTTCATGAGAGCGTAGAGCCGCTTCTGGATGCGGAGCAGGGTCTGGACCTTCTCTATGATGGGGAGGGATTCGGGAATGACCGCCATCCAGTTGATATCCCGGTCATTGATTAATTCAAGCTCCAGTTTGCGGATGCGCTGGACTTCCTTTTCCAGATTGTCCATATAGGAACTGACCTGGGACTGCATGGAGCTGGTGATCTCCGCCCGCAGTATCTTGAGGCTGTTATCATAGAGGAGCAGGCTGAGGACGTAGAGAGGGGAAATTATCAGGATGAACGAAATGATGAGCCGCCTGAGTACTGTCGTTTTCCAAGATCCGCTTTTCACACACCCTTTCCTTTCATCGGACCCTGTGAAGATGAGGCCGTTCCGAAGATCCGGGGCCGCAGCGCCCGCAATCGGAAAAACATCTCCCGGGGGATATGGTCCTCATAGAGGAAGGGGGATGTCTTCATGAAACCGGGATCGCTGAAGTCCCACCACGTGAGGGCTTTGATCTCCCCGCGGGCGGCGGCCATGGTGTAGAACTGCTCCATCCAGTCGGCCTGGATATGCTCGTCCCAGGGGGCGTGCCAGATCCCCTTGGTCAGGCCGACCTGGGATTGGGGGGACGTGCGGTCCCAATCGTCGTCGGCCCCGTGCCACGGCCCCGCCGGCACCCCCATTTCGGTGATATGGACCGGCTTGCCCAATGCCCGGTACTGGTCGAGCAGGCGGTCGACGGCCACCAGATCCCTGGCGGGAAAATACATCTGGATCCCCACGCCGTCAAAATCGATTCCCCTCTCTATCGCTCTCCTGAAAAAAGCCAGCGGGGATATCAGTTTGTCGAAGGCCGGCCCGTAGCATACGAATCCGCCCGCCACGTACTCCCCGAAGGGCAGGCAGACATTGATCAGGGACAGGGCCTCTTCGTCGTTCTCACGCAGACTGTTGCAGCACAGGTCGGCGAACTCCAGGGACTGGTCCTGGGAGAATCCGAAGCAATTGGCCCAGTCGTGGGGTTCGTTAATGGCATCCCACACTTTGATTCGCCCCCTGTAGCGGGAAACGGCGGATTTAATGTGGGTACGGGCGAAGGTTTTAAGTTCCGAATAGGATTTATTGAACATCCATGGGGGATTCGTCTCCCCATGGCCGAACCACAGGGGGTGCCCCTTGGGAACCATGCCCCGGGATTCGCACCAGTCCACCAGTCCGTCCTGCTCTCCGTAATCGAAGGAACCCTCATGGGCGGCCACCTTGTAGGTGTAGAAGGGGAGGGTGGCGAAATTAAACAGCTGTGTAAAATATTCGTTGTACCGGGAGCCCGGTTTGTAGCCCCAGGTATTGCATCCCAGAAGCATATCGGGGCGGGGCGATTCGGCGAGCCTCCGCCGTGCCGATTCCACGCAGATGCCCTCGGCGGCAAGAACAGCATGGGACAGGGCCATCATCCGGCAGTAGGGCACCTGCTCCCCCCTGTCCGCCAGGCTATGAAATTCTTCGGCCGCCTCCAGATGGGCCAGGGTCGCCGTGGAATGGCCGCCCGGAGACAGGCGCCGCTTTGCTTCCCACAGGTAGGTTTCCACCGCTTCCCTTACGAAATCGACGGAATGGCAGCGATAGCCTTCGCCCCGGTTATGGGCCATAACCCAGATGTTCCCGTAGAGGGGGATATCCATACGGGCATGGAGCATGAAGGGCAGACGGTCTACGACGAGTTCTACCGCTCCGTCCGGGGTGATCCGGCTCCTTCTTTTATGCGGTTCCAGGTTTATATCGCTCGCATAGAGGGTTCGCAGCAGATATTCGGGCAGAGCCGATCCGTCCATGCCGGTTATGTTAATCATTATGCGCTCTTCCATGGTCGCTCCCCCTGCATTGATCCTCTTCCCCTTTCATACTATCATGAATCGCTGATTTATGCTTAAGCCGCATAATCCCTTTCCCTGCGGACCCAGCAAACTATCCCTTAAAATAGGGATAAATGAGATTTAACAATAATAAACTGGATCATGGCATATATTAATTATATATTTAATTTAGGATTAGCAAATAATTAAGGAGTGGATGTTACCCCATGGCC
>QKAI01000208.1 GCA_003246505.1 Spirochaetaceae bacterium
GGAAACAGCCGATCCGAAAGTGAATCCCATCCATCCCGTACATGGTTCCCGCCTGCAGGACAAATCCCCCGATATTGTCAGGGCCGCCCGGGCGGCTTATTACGGCCTGGTGGAGTTTACCGACGACCTTATCGGAAAAGTGTACCAGGCCTGGCAGGATTATCTGGAAAGAACGGAGCGGAAGGGCACCTTCGTCTACCTGTCCGACCACGGGGACCATGCGGGGGACCGTGGATTCTACGGAAAACAGTCCCTCTATGACTCCTCATCGCGCATTCCCATGATTTTTGAGGGGAGTAATGTCGCGAAAGGGCTACGGGTGTCCGAGCCGGTGAGCCTCATGGATCTGGGACCGACCCTGTCGGAACTGACCGGAGCCGAGTGCGTTCCCGATCAGGACGGGGTGAGTCTTGTTCGACAGCTTGAAACGGGCATCGGAGATGGGAGACGGACAGTTCAGGCTGAGTGGATTAATGGGGCCTTCTCAAAGGAGGAGGACAGACGTTTCGGAAAGATGCTCCGTCAGGGGAATTGGAAATTTATAACTTATGCCGATTTTCCTGAGGATGACGAACTTTACCGCATGGATGAGGATCCGGAGGAACTGCATTCCCTTGTCGGGGTGTATGCTGATAGGGCCGATGCTTTCCGGAAGATGGCCTACGAAGGGCTTGATCTGGAAGCCCTGATGAGGGCCCATAATATTAAGGCCAGAAACTACGGGATGATGAAGCGATGGGGTGATATGCATCATACGGAGAAGACGGAATACGGCAGGGAACGCTGGGAGTGTACGGAAGCCGGGAAAAAGCTTCCCAATCACTATCTGAGTACCAGGGTTCCCCTTCCGGAGATGTTTCGGAGAAAGGCGCAGAATACTTGAAGGACATCAGAAGGAGATAGAATCGTTATAAACTCGTTACCGAAAATGATATTGCTGCCGGGAGATTAAAAGGTGTATTATTAATAAAAATAATAGGCCGAGAGTTTTATGGTACCAGATTCTAGACAGAACATGATCGAGAATGAAAGAAAGATTCTTCATATAATCGCTAAGCGGAACGGAATGACAAAAAAAGAGATCGCCGATTCCCTTAATCTCAGTTGGGCCACGGTCGTCAAGATAACAAAACGGTTAGAGCAGAACGGTTTCATTAAATTCCAGGGCCGTCCGGAACGAAAGAATATTCAAGGTGTGGATTCTGCGGTTTTCGCTCTCTCCAGCAATAATCCCACGGCGATTGGGATCGATATGGGCTATAACGAAACCAATATTATTATTACCAACTTAAGTAACGAGATACTTTACCACAAATTAGTCCCCAATCCCACCCTGGAATCCATCGATGACATTACGGGATTTCTGGAAACGTGTATTACGGAGACCTTGGAAGATAAAAGCGGGGACTGGGTTATCCAGGGAGTCGGAGTCGGTATTCCTGCTTTCATCCTGCCCGATAAAAGAGACTTTTATATTAAGATACGGAAAACTCTTAATGAGAAATTCAGAATTCCCGTTCATATCGATCGTAACGTCAGGGGTTATGCCCTATACAAAAGGTTTCAGCATAATAGGGAAGGGAATTATATTGTGCTGACCATAAGAACCGGTATAGGTCTGGGGATTATCCTCAACGATGGTCTTTTCAGGGGAGAGTCCAATATGGCGGGCGAGCTCAGCCATACGACGGTCCCAGGCCTCGAGGGGGTGTGCCGCTGCGGTCAGACCGGTTGCCTGGAAACCGGACTGAATTATGCCGTCCTGTCGGAAGATTACCGCGGTATGGCTTTGAAGTCCGGTTTGCCCGGGGATGTCCCTTATCCGCCGACGGAACTAATGAAATTGTCCTCTGAAGGGAATCTGCCGGCTCTTGATATTCTGAAGAAAAGGAGCCGGATCCTGGCGCAGGCGATAAAGCCGCTCCTTCTGATTCTCAATGTGTCCCGGATTACCGTAGCGGGCCAGTTCGGCGAGTATGGCCAGGTATTCACGGATCTGGTTAATGAGGCGCTCTCGGAGATGCTGTCCCTCCGGATCGATCATGCTATTTCCTATGAAAAGTTGGATTTGCTGGATTTCGCCATAGGGTCGTCCTATCTTATCCTTGAAGATTTTATTTCCTGATATTTGGCAGGGTGCAGGGCAGTAACCATTTAAAATGTGGGTTCTAATTTCTTGACACACAATATATCGCAGTGTAATATATTGTTGTGCGATAACAAAGGAAGGAGTCATTGTGGACATTTACAGGAATCCGGAGAAACCGGTTGAAGCCAGAGTGAAGGATCTGCTGGGCAGAATGACATTGGAAGAGAAGGTCGCCCAACTATGCGCCGTTCTTCCCCAGATGCTCCTTAAGGGGGGAGAAGTTTCGAGTGATCTCCTGGAGAGATATCTGAAGAACGGACTTGGCCGAGTCCCCCAGTTTCCCATGCCCTTTCACAGGAGTGCCCGCCAGATCGGTGAAGCCTATAATGCCATACAGAAGTTCGCCCTGGAAAAGACCCGCCTCGGGATTCCCGTAATGGCGCAGGTGGAATGTCTGAACGGGGTTGTCGCCGTCGACGCAACGGCTTTTCCTTCTCCCATAGCCATGGCCTCTTCCTGGGAACCTCAGAAAATGCGTGCCGTGGGCGATGTTATCGGCAGGCAAATGAGAAGTGTCGTAAACGGGGCGAACGCCCTGGCCCCCGTGGTCGATCTGGCCCGGGACGGCAGATGGGGACGGGTTTATGAGACTTTTGGTGAGAGCTCCTACCTGAATACTGTCTTCGGTGTGGAGATGGTCCGGGGGCTTCAGAGGAACGGGAAACTGAAGGAGGGAGTCCAGTCCTGCGCGAAGCATTTCCTGGGATACAGCACGACCCAGGGGGGATTGAACAGCGCCCCAGTCATGGCCAACGAAAGGGAAATCTACGAAGATTTCGGGAAACCCTTTGAAGCGATGATTCACGAATCGGGGCTTCAGAGCGTCATGTGCACCTACAGCGAGATCAACGGCAAGCCGGTCAGCTACTCTCCGGAGATCCTCCGTGATCTTCTTCGGGGTAAAATGGGTTTTAACGGCTCCGCCATCTGCGACGGAGGTTCCATTGAAAGGGGCTGCTTTTCCCAGCATGCCGCGGCCGACCTGAAGGAAGCTGCCATACTGGCTTTGAAAGCGGGCCTGGATGCGGACGCCCCCCGTACGGAAGCCTTTCATTTCCTGCCCGAAGCGGTGAGGGAAGGCCTTATTGATGAATCTTTTGTAAACGAAGCCTGCGGCAGGGTTCTTAAGCAGAAGTTCGAACTGGGTTTGTTTGATACACCCTATGTCGACCCGGA
>QKAI01000040.1 GCA_003246505.1 Spirochaetaceae bacterium
TCCTCCTCTTCCTCGGGGACATGGCCGTCAATCTGGGTCGCTACGTACTGTTTCCCCTGGTCTTTTTCTCCCTTCCCGTCGCGGTTACCCAGCTCAAAAGGCTCTAACGGTTCGGTCCCCTCATGGCACGCCTCCTTCTCTCCACGGTTATCGCCACGGCGGTGATGCTGGCGGTGGGCATGTCCGTGGCGCTCCTGCTCCCCTCGGACCGGATACCCATAACGATTCAGGAGGATCTGGATTACACCAATCCCGGTTTCGACCAGGTGGTAGGGCATATCCTGTCGCCCAACCTGTTCCAGGTCTTCACCGGGGACTCCTCCCTGCTGCTGCCCCTTACCGTTCTCGCCCTGGTCCTGGGGATTCTCTTTCACTTCGACAAGGAGCAGACCGGACCGGCGTTCAACCTCTTCGATTCCCTGTCGCGGATCTTCTACCGTCTGAACTGGCACATCACCCGGCTCCAGGCCTATCTGATCTTCTTCATCACCTTTGCCACGGTCCGGTCCCTGAGAAGCATAAACGACTTCTCCTTCTATACCCAGCACATTGTCGTCCTCGCCCTCTCCGCCGGGGTGATTCTCTTTCTGATCTACCCGCTCACCCTCTACCTGGCCGGAGGCAGGGGCAACCCCCTCAATCACGTTTACTCCCTCATGACGCCCCTGCTTACGGGGCTGGTCAGCGGGGATCTCTTCTTCAACTACGGGATCCTGACCTCCCACCTCAAGGAGAACGAGGGGATCTCCCGGGAGGTGGGAGCCCTCTCGGTTCCCCTTCTGACCCTGTTCGCCCGGGGAGGCACGGCCCTGGTGGGGGGAGCCTCCATGCTCCTGGTGATCCGGTCCTACACCTCCCTTGACCTGACCCCCTACCAGATTTTCTGGGTTTTCTTCTTCTCCTTCCTCTTCTCCTTCGCCATATCCCATGCCCCCCGGCTGGGCATCTACGCCATGCTTTCCCTCCTCTGCGATTTCTACGGGCGGGGGCTGGACCGGGGCTATATCCTCCTCCTGCCCATGCTGCCCATACTCATAGGCTTCTCCGCCCTGCTGGATACGGCCTGCGCCGCGCTACTGACCCGGCTTACGGCCTATAACGCGGATTTTCTGGAGGAAGTTCCCTCCAAAGAGTTTCTGTGAAGCACCTGGCCCGCCCCCTCGTTCTGGGCCTTCTCGTCCTGGCCTCCTGTCACAGGGGGGATACCAACCTGGTGACGGAACCCCGGGAGAGCGAGGCGGTGATTTGCAGCATCACCGGAGAGGTTCAGGGACGGTCCCGAAAGAACCGCACCTGGGAGACCCTCTCCCCGGGAGCCCTCGTAAAGGAGGGGCAGGAGATCCGATCCGGGGAGGGGGAGCTCTACCTCAGAACGGGAAATGACCTTCTCCTGCGGCTGGGACCGAACTCGGAAGTACTCTACTCCTACGCCTCCCGGGATAAAAAAACGGTTCTCACCCTCTCCCGGGGAACCCTGGCCGCGGAGAACCCCGGAATCGACCTGACGGTCCGGCTTCCCTATCTCTCCCTCTACTCGGGGGAGGGGGTTTTCTCCCTCACCATGGATGAGGACAGGGTGGAAGCCTACAACCACCGGGGGGACCTGCGTCTCCTCCCGGGGATCGGGGATCTGAACCGGCTGACCGCCATTACCAAGGAGGAGAGCCGGGAGGGGGCGGAAGCCCTGCCCGACAATCAGAGGCCCCTCTTTCCCGGGGAGACCTGGTTTCTTGACGGGGAAGTCCTCCGGAGCCAGAGCAAACGGTTCGACCAGCTCCTGCTGGAATTCGGGGCCCTGCAGGTGGACTGGAGGGATCTGGAGGAGCAGGTCCAATCGATCCTCACCATGGATATTACTATTTCCGAGTACTCCCGGTTCAACTACGACGATCTGCTGCGGGGATTCGATCTCTTCCGACGCACCGGCGATGCTCCCCGCTACCGCCTGACGGTGCAGTCCGACGAGGGGACTCTCCTGAGTTCCGACTATACCCGGAGCAAGGACCGGATGGACCTGATACTGACCGCCGATCAGCTTCTTCCCGTGCGCATTACCAGGGCCGGCTACCGCTCCCTGGATACGGAGGTCGGAGCCGGAGAGGTATCGGCCTATTCGGACATCCGCTACTTCAAGCTGCCCCGGCTGACCTCACGGAAGATCGCGATCAGAACGGAGCCGGCGGAGAGCGAAATCACCATCAACGGGATCTACGCGGGAAAGGGCAGCATCGTCCTGGAGGTCAAACCCGACGAACCTCTGGAGGTGAATTTTACCCTGGAGGGCTACAACGAGCAGTATCTCTACCTGGACGCGGAGAAGGAGTGGCCCGACACGATTGATCTGGCCCTGAAAAAAACCGTGGAACAGGTCCTGAAAGGGGCCTATCAGGAGATTATCGGCCTGGCGGCCCGGGGTTCGGATATCTATATCGCCGACTGGAGCGGCATCATCTGGTATCTCATCGAGCCCTCCGGCTGGAGACGGTACAACACCCGGACCAACAATTATCCCAACAACTACTCCGAACCGGTCCTGACGGACAACTATATCTACTTCAGCGGAAAGAGAAACCTGGTGGTGATCAACAGGCTGACCGGGGCCATCCTCAACACGATCGGCCTGAACGACAGGGAGAACCATCTGAACGGGCAGAAGGGCGTGCCCATGGATTACCAGTTCCTCTATCCCACCAAGGACTCCCTGCGATTTCTCACCGGTGACGGGCAGAAGATACGGGAAGTGTTCATCCCCGGGGGCTCCCTCATGACGCCCGCCCTCTACGGGGGGAACATCTATACGGCGGCCATGGACGGGCAGATTTATGAGATCTCCCCCTCGGGAAAGATCCTCCGCTCCCTGGCCACGGGCCTGGAGAGCCCCATGGGACAGGCCATTGTTTTTGACCGGGGCCGGGGATACCTCTGCGGCTCCTTCGGCCGGGTGGCCGCCTTCTCCCCCGCCTCCATGTCCCTGGAATGGGTCAGCGCTCCCCTGCAGGAGAAGCGGAATTTCATACGCAACGTGGAATTGACCGAGAACAGGGTCTATACCTACGACGGGAGCGTCCTCTACGTTCTTGACCGGAACACGGGCAAGTCCCTGGCGCCCCTCTCCCGTTCCATCCAGACCTATCCCCTTCTGGACGGCCCCTTCCTCTATGCCATGACCGGCGACCGGACCATGACGGTGTACTCATCGGAAAGGGGCACTCCGATCAAGGAGATCGATCTGGGTTACGAAGTGACCAGCCCCCTCTACTCCTTTGACGGGCGCATCATGGCGGGGACCTTTGACGGGAATGTGCTGATCATGAATCAGCTCGA
>QKAI01000361.1 GCA_003246505.1 Spirochaetaceae bacterium
GAAGGTGGCAATTCCCGCCGCGATCAGCATAAGCAGTACGATCTGTACGATCCTGTCGCCTCTGTTCTTTCCGTTATCCTTCATGGGTATATTCTCCTTTAGTTTACTTGAGTAGGTCGTCGAGGCTTTCCAGCCCTAGGGCGTCTCGCAGGTCAATCAGGCCGGCCAGGTAGTCGTACCGGCTCTCCAGATAGTCCTGCTCCGCCGTGAAATAATCCTGCTGGGCGTCCTCCAGGTCGAGCCGTTCCATGCCCCCCTGGGCGAAGCTTTCCTCGCTCTTTTCGTAGGTGGACCGGGTCAGCTCCACATTCAGCTCGGAGAGTTCCAGGGTGGCCGCCGCCGTTTCCAGCTGGGATACCAGGTTGATAATCTCCGTCCTCCCCTCGTCCAGAAGTTTGTTAAGGGTCAGCTCGGCGGACCGGATCTGATCGTCCAGATCCTTGATGGCCGTGTCCGTGGAAGATCCGGGTATGAAATTGTCCAGGGGCATGGTAAGGGTGACCCCCACGCTGAGGGAGTCCCCCAGGGAGCCGGAGGACCAGGAGGCGCTGTCAAAGGCGTCGGAGACGGTGGTGCCCCACTGGCCGGATAGGCTCAGGGAGGGAATGTATCCTTCGGCCACGGCCAGCTGCCGGCTGTTCTCCAGTATTTCCAGGGCCTTCTTCTGGGCCAGGACATCGCTGCGGTTCATAAGGTACTTGCCGATCAGATCGGCGGAATCAAACTGGGCCGAGGGAACGGTAAGATCCCCTTCCAGGAGGACGTCCGTTTCCGGATCCATCCCGATGGCGGAGAGGAACTCCCTCAGGGCGATCTTATAGTCGGACTGGGCCTGCAGGTAGGTGGGCTTCAATGTGGCCGCGGTCACCTTTGCCTGGAGGACGGCCAGTTCCGTCTGGAGGCCCAGGTTAAAGTTATTCAGGGTCTGTTCGTACCGTTTCTCCGCCAGTTCCAGATTGGCCTTTTCTATTTCAATGTCCGCCCGGCTTGCCAAAAGGGAGTAGAAATCCTTTTCCACTTCGCTCCGGAGGCTCTGTCGGGCCGCCTCATAGGTGATGAGCTCGCTCTCATAGGCGAGGCGTATGCTTTCCAGGGAATCGGAAAGGCCCGCGCTCAGGGGCAGGCTCAGGGCGATCTTGCCCGTCACGGTCCAATCCAGGGGTTCCGGATCGGTAAGGGAGGTGCTGCCGCTCAGTCCGGCGCTGCCGTCGATGGAGGGAAGGAAGACATTCCAGGAACTGTCCTCATCCCTTTCCGCCGTGTCCAGGGAGATGCGGGATATCTGCAGCCCCAGGTTATTCTCCAGGGCCGATGCAAGACTCTTCTCCAGGGTCAGGACGGTCTGTTCCGCCGTCAAAAGGGTCGACAGCAGGAGTAATAAAAGGGTCAACAGGGTAATTTTCTTCATTAAATTCTCCTTCATTAGGATGATACATCCCATAATTCCTCTTTCCGTCCGAAAAAAGAAGTGCCCCGGGAAAGGAATTGATATGCCGATCATCATGACTTTTTATGACTCAAGTCACAGGGATTGGTGAGGGTTTTCCTGTACGGGATCTGTAGAGAACTGCTATACTGGACCCATGATGGACACATTGGGCAAAAAAACAGGCCTCAGTGAGGGAATCCGGCTCATATCGGTGCTTCTCTTTTTCCTTTTCCTCATACCCGGTCTGCTCCTGCCCCCCAAAAGGCCCTATTCCTCCACGGGAAACCTCCTCTACTACCTGAACAACGGCTTTCTCTGCCTCCTGTTCATAGGCCTGGAATTCATGGAATACTTCCGATGGTCCTACCGATACGGGACCAGGAGGATACGCCGGGTGTTCTTCCTCATCCGTTTTCTGGCCATACTGATCCCCCCGGTCCTCTTTCTGAGCCTCTATCCGGCGGACGACTTCTTCTGGCATTTCCATCTGAACATGTCCCTCATGTTTCTGGGGCTCCTGCCCTTCTACGCCTACTTCGCCTTTCCCCGCAGGATAAGCCTCATCTTTCTCATAATAGCGTCCCTCATCCCCCTGGGGTACGAAGTTTTCCTCAAGGGCATGGGGGAGTGGGACCTGACCAAGCTGGGATTCATGATGTACCGGACCCTCACCTTCGTGTTCTTCTATGTCCTGGCCTGGCTGCTGGACCGGCAGAACCGGAGCCTGGAGGAGAACCGCCAGCTGCTGGAGGAACTGAGGGAATCCGAATCACGTCTCCGGGAATACGCCGGGAGGATCGCCCATACGGTGGCCCTGGAAGAGAGGACCCGCATCGCCCGGGACATCCACGACAGCCTGGGCCACTCCCTCACGGCCATCAAGATCCAGCTGACCAAGGCCATCGCCTACGCCCCGGTGGACCGGGACGAATCGGACCGGGCGGTCAAAGCGGCAAAGGCCACCGCCGACGACGCCATGAGCGATGTGCGCGAATCCCTGAAGGGACTGAACGGCCGGGAATCGATCATCTCCCTAAAGGACGCCTTCCCCCTCTTCGTGAACCGCCTGAGGGAGAACGGCATAGAGGTGACCTATACCCTCACCGGGGAGGAAAGGGATTACAACTACTCGGTTCTGATGGGGCTCTACCGCTTTGTACAGGAGGGGGTGACCAACATTCTCAAACATGCCTCCCCGGGGCAGGTGATCCTGACCGCCTCCTTCGGACCGGAGGAGGGGGAGGTTTGCCTGAGCGATGACGGGAAGGGATTCGTTCTGGATGAGAAAACCCTGTGGAACGACGAAACGGACCATTACGGCCTGAAGGGACTGATAAGGCGTATAGAGCTGGTACGGGGCAGGATGACCGTGGAATCGGCGCCGGGAAAGGGCACGACCCTCTGCGCGGTGGTTCCCCGGGATCCCGTATCCCTGCTGGGGGAGGGAAAATGAAACCCATTCGCGTCATCGTCGTGGACGATCAGCATCTGGTGCGGGAGGGAATCGCCTCCCTGCTGGCCCTGCAGGAGGGCATTGAAGTGGCGGGAACCGCGGAGAACGGCCAGAGGGGAGTGATCCTGGCCGAGGAGACCCGGCCCGACATTATTCTCATGGATATCCGCATGCCCCTCATGGACGGTATCGCAGCGGCCCGGCAGCTGACCGAGCGGGGATTCGCCGGCAAGATCCTCATGCTCACCACCTTTGACGACGAGGAATATGTGGTCAAATCCCTCAAGGCGGGGGCGCGGGGGTATTTGATGAAAGATATTCCCATAGAGGATCTGGCCAAGGCGGTCTATATGGCCCACCAGGGACTCTACCAGATGGACAGGGAGATCATGGGCGCCCTTATCGGCCGGCTGGACGGAAAACCG
>QKAI01000431.1 GCA_003246505.1 Spirochaetaceae bacterium
CGCACATCATATGTTCTACTTCATGAGTATACTGCATAGCGTTAACTCCTTTGGTCTTGTTCTGTATCTGCCTATCATAAGGGAAAATGGGGGGAAAAGTAAAGGTTTGTCACCTAGAATTATCTAATTCGGCCTCAAATTTTCCCCTCCCCCTTCCCATACGGGACAGGGGTAAAAAAGGGGGGACCTGTCTCTTTTTTACCTTTTGGGATTTTGTTCATGGAGGAAACTTTTTATTTGTTTATGTAAAAATAATTTAAATCGAAACAAATTCAATTAAACTGACCCGGGAAACACACCGAAACAGGGAGCATGAACTTCACACCGGAACATATTGAAAAAATAGCCCTGACCATCAAAAGCAACCTGAATACCTCCATTAATGACATTACCGACCTCTCCGACAGGACCGGCATCATAGCCATCAACGGGCGCATAGAGGCGGCCCGCAGCGGCAGGGAGGGGGCGGGATTCCGCATCGTGGCCAATGAATTCAGCAAGCTGAATGACGAGATAGCCGACATTTCCCTGCGGATGAAGGAGAAGATCAGCGAGGACGTCCAGACCCTCATAGGCATAAGCAATGCCATGGCCCGGCAGGTAAGGGGTCAGAGGCTCTCCCAGACCGCCCTGTCCATCATGGACGTGATCGACAGGAACCTCTACGAAAGGACCTGCGATGTCCGCTGGTGGGCCACCGACCCCTCCCTGACCGAAGCCCTCGGCTCGGACATCCGGGAAAAAAGGGAGTACGCCTCCCGCCGGCTCGGTGTGATACTCGATTCCTACACGGTCTACCTTGACCTGTTCCTAACGGACGGGGAGGGAAAGATTCTGGCCAGCGGACGGCCGGAGAAACACGACAGCCTCGGAAAAAACGTCTCCGACGCCCCCTGGTTCAGGGAGGCCCGTTCCTTTCAGGACGGGGGGGAGTACTCCTTCCAGTCCACCCACGCCAGTTCCCTGGTGGGGGGAGAGAAAGTCCTTGTCTATGCCTGCCCCGTGGAGAACCGGCATAGGGAGGGGGCCAAACCGGGGGTCCTGGGAATTTTCTTTAACTGGAACGGCCTGGTACAGGCGGTTCTGGGCCGCGTCTGCCGACTGGACCTGAGGGAGGATATCGAGGATCACCGCATCCCCACGGAGATCAGCATCATAGACGCCAGGGGGATTGTCCTCGCCTCCACGAAGGAGGAGAGGGAAGGGAGGATCCTCGAGACCCCCCTGCTGGATACCATTCTCGCCTCCCGCCGGTCGGATCACGGGATCATCGAGGGGGACCGGGGATTCACCCTGGTCGCCTACGGCTACTCCCCGGGATTCGAAACCTACGCCACCGGATGGTACTGCGTCATCACCCAGGAGATCAGTCTGGACTAAACGGTAAAGCGCTTGATCTTCCTGGTGGAGGTCATCTCCATGGGTTTGTCGAGGATGGTCAGCCGGGTGATCTTCTGGTAGCTCTTCAGTTCCCGGTTTACCTCGGAGATGATGTCGTTCATCCTCTTCTCCGACCGGTCGACATCCCCCTCGGGCACCGGGTAGATCAGCGCTTCGATGCCTTCGGTCTTCATCTTTTTGTCCAGAACATAGCCCCGGATGAGAATCTGCTCTATCTCGTCGTAGAGCTGGAATTTATCCTCGATCTCCTCGGGGAAGACATTCTTGCCCCCCTCGGTGACGATAAGCGATTTGGCGCGCCCCGTGAGGAAGAGGTAGTTTTTGCTGTCCAGATAGCCCATGTCCCCCGTATGGAACCACCCCTCCCCGTCTATCACGTCGGCGGTGGCTTCGGGATTCTCGTAATACCCCTGCATGACCATGGGGCCCTTCACGCAGAACTCCCCCACCCCGTCCTCGTCGGGCTCGTAGATCTTGCCCTCCACCCGGGGAATGATCTTTCCCACGGAGTTCACGTTAAAGGCGTAGGTGGGGTTCAGGCAGAGGATGGGAGAGGTCTCGGTCAGGCCGTATCCCTGCACGAAGTCGATGCCCAGCTGATTGTACATCCGGAAGGTGGACGCGGGGAGGGGCCCGCCCCCGGAGATGCAGATGCGGTTGGTACGGAGGGAGACCTTGTCCAGAATGCCCCCGAAGAAGGCCTTGCCCACGTTGACCCCGGTCAGCTTCTTGATCGTTCCGCTCAGGAACATCATGGCCTTGATCAGGCCGTAGACCACGACGCCCTTGTCCCGTATCCCCTTCATCAGGCTCTTGATGATCTTATTGAAGAGCATGGGAACGCCCAGGAACATGGTGACCTTCCCCGCCTTGAGCTCCTTCAGGAGCTGGGAAACCACCAGGGAGCTTCCGAAGATGATCTCCGCCCCCACGGAGAGGCCCTCGATGAAAACGGCCAGCATGGTGTAGGAGTGATGGAGGGGCAGGAGGGCATAGAATACATCGGTGGGATAGAGATTCATGTTGCCCTGGGCCAGATAGCAGTCGCTCACCAGATTGGCATGGGTGAGCATGACCCCCTTGGAAACGCCGGTGGTGCCGCTGGTGAACAGGATGGCCGCCAGGTCATTCTCCCCGGGCAGTTCGGGGGTGCACTCCCCTTCCGCCTTCAGATCCAGGAGGAACTGCTCCTTGCCCGGAATCAGGCTGTAAACGGCATATTCCGACCCGTGGGTCTCCCGGTAGTACTCCAGGACCTCCCCGTCGGCGAACAGGGCCTTAACCCCGGCCCGGGTCAGCAGGCCCGAGGCTTCCTCCCGGGAGAGGGAGTAGTCTATGGGAACGACAACTGCCCCGGCGAAGAGGACGGAGAGGTAGGCGATGCCCCACTCGGGGCTGTTCTTGCCCGTCACCCCGACCCGGTCCCCCTTGCTCACTCCCGTTTCGCAGAGAAACCGGGCGATGCGGCGGCAGTGGGCGATCAGTTCCCCGTAGGTATAGGACCGCTCGTTGGGAATAAAGGCCCGGAAAGCGGTTTTCCCGGAAAACTTCTCCTCCGTAATCTGAATCATTTCCGGGAGGGTGGGCCACTCGCCGGAAAACGTCTTTCCCCTGTAAGGCTCAATATACAAGAGCGGATCAAATACTTTTTCACTCATGGTTCCATGATAATATGAAACGAAAAAAAACAAAAGGAAATTCCGTAAAAAGTCCCCTATGATATCTCTTTTATCTTGACGCATCCCTTCCCGAATACCGCCCGGGAGGAGTGCCCGCCCCCGGCCAGGTGAGCGAGGTTAAAGAGGATATCCTCCTTGAGTTCCGCCCCGGTCCGTGAGAATAGAAAGGACTCCGTAAAGGAGAGGAGCAGCAGCCTCCCCCCCGGGCTTTCGATTTTGAA
>QKAI01000055.1 GCA_003246505.1 Spirochaetaceae bacterium
TGGCCATGGACGTTATTTGAAATGCCCTGCTGCTTCTTTGGGTTATTCCATTCATCTGTTTTCCTCCTAAAAAAGGGCGTGTTCCGGCTTGAACTTACGGATTAGACCGTTTACGATCATGACTAGGGTGAAGCCGAAGGCCGACTGATAAAGACCGGCGGCCGATCCAAGGCCGATGTCAAATTGGACGGTCAGAGCCCGGTAGACGTAGGTGTCTATGACGTCGGTGCAGTTGAACAGGATACCGTTATTGCCTATGACCTGGTAGAAGAGTTCGAACTGCCCCCGCATAATGCTTCCCAGGGCGAAAAGCAGAAGCAGGACGAAGGTGCCCATAAGTTGGGGGATGGTGATGTACCGTATCTGCTGCAGAGAATTCGCCCCGTCGATTTCCGCCGACTCGTACATGGCGTTGTCGATAGACATAATTGATGCCAGATAAACCACCGTGCCGTACCCCAGATTCTTCCAGATATAAAGCAGGACCATGAAAAAAGGCCATATCCCCGGTTGAGTGTAGAAGTTGACCGGCTCAAGATTCAGGGATCGAAGGAATCCGTTCACCGCACCGTAATCGTAATTCAGAGCGTTGTAGGCGAAGGTGCCGATGAGTACGTAGGAGATGAAGTAGGGAAGGAAAATCACCGACTGGGTCACTTTCTTGACCCTGTCATAGCTGAGGCGGCTTATAAGAATAGCCGTGAACATCTGCAACAGGTTGGTCAGCAGGATAAAGGCCGCGTTGTACAGCAGCGTGTTCCTAGTGATTTTTAACAGGGTGCCCGACTGGAACAGGAACTGGAAGTTCTTCAGGCCGATAAAGGGGCTCTTGAGTATCCCTAGGTTGAAATTGTAATCCGTAAAGGCTAGATACAATCCCACCATGGGCAGGTAATTGAAAGTTATGATAAGAATAATGGTGGGCAGCACCATGAGAAACATAATCCGGTGCCGCCGTATCTCGTCTAGCATAGGTCAGCTGTACTCCTTTGATGGTTTTTTCGATGGATCTATTATGACCATAGCTTTTCCCATCCCGCAACTGTAAGATAGGAACCTCATGTGTAAATTTCTCAGGGGCTTCCAGTCGGTTATCCGATGTATCAGAATTTACATAGGTTCCGATTTTGTCTATTGCCGGCTCGTGTTTTTGCCTTTACAATTGGTCGTGCACAATAAAAAAATAGCCAAAGCATTAGTCGTCATTTCCCTCATTCTCTCTTTCGTCGTTCTCCTCCAGTCGGGGGTTTTCTTTCTTATATCTAGGGACGCCCTGGGCGATCAAATCGCCCTCAGAGCATCGGACAGCCTCAAGCAGGCCCAGAACGTCCTGGACCTGATGGCGAGCCTGGGACGGATGGTTTCGAGCCAGGTGACCTATGACAGCCAGCTCAACAGCCTGCTGGATAGAGCTGACTGTTCAGTGGTCGTAACATCGGAAATCCAGAACCGGATCGATTTCTACCGATCCTCCAACACATTCGTCCAATCCCTGGGGATATACGTCCGATCCCGGGATATCTTCTATCTCAGTTCCGATTACTATCCCCAGAAGACGATGGGAAGAGCGGAACTAGAGCAAATCGATCCTGCCATGGTGGGGCTGATAAACATGTCTGATGATCCTGGAAACCGCTCCAGGGTTATACTCAGAATAGCCAGAATCCCCGACGCCCCCACCATACTGACATCCTATTCCTTTATTTCCACGGACAATCTGTTCGCCAGGGGACAGGCAGAGAAAGTGATAATCGCCAATATCAGCACGGAATGGCTCAGTAGAATAAACCAGGGATACACAGTTCTCGACAACCCTGTCCTCTTCATCGACGGACAGGGCCGGCTTATGAGCGAAATGGAGGGAACAGACATTGGGGACCCCTTTCCCTACCCTGAGGTTGCCTCAAGGATACAGGGCAGCTCCGGGGATGAGGGGGTCTTCTATTTTGACAGAGACGGAGACTCCTATCTTGTGGTCTATTCCCTTTACCCCTCAATCGGCTGGTACTCCCTTCAGATCATTCCCCAGAGGGAGATGAACTCCACTCTGCGCCATGTCTACGTGACCAGTTTCTACGCCTTCCTGTTCTTTCTGATCCTCGCTCTAGCCACGTCCTTGTTAAGTTCCGGGTTCCTCAGGAAGCCCCTGGCAAAGATGGAAGAGAATCTTGATAAGCTGGAGAGGGAAGAGGCAAGTAACAGAGAATATAGAAAGAGAGCGAATCTAGAAGAATGGATAAAAGGGAAAACGCCTCTCAATCACCCGTGGGATTACGGCTCGGGTAAGCTGACGCCCCTGCTGGCGGTGCAGAATCTGTCACTGGAATCCAGCAGTATCCTTCATAAGTCTTCCGATGCTGTCCGTGACGAGATGGGAATTGCCCTCAAGGTTTTCTTCGAAGAGGGAAGGCCGCCTCTTATCATTAATCTGGACAGGGGCTGCTTTCTAATCCTGTTACCTGACCGGGATGATTTATCAAGGAAAGAACTTCGGCAGAATTTGGGTAAATTCCAGGAAAAAGCCCATAGGAACGGGAACGGTTCTCTCTCTCTTTTTCTGGGATATCCCGTGGACTCCCACAACCGGCTTCCCGAGGCTTATCAGAGACTTAAGGAATTATCAGGTAAAAGAATTATATTCAATTCTCCCTGCCTGATTGATGAAACGATGGAAAAGACACTTGAGGACAAGGAATTCAAATATTCCGGAATCCAGGAGAAAAGGCTCCTCGAAAACCTGAACCGCCATGATTTCGCATCGTCGAAAAACGATATATATCGGATCATAGAATTCATACGGCCCTTTTCTTCATCTCTTATTTCCATGGTTCTGTCCCGATTAATCTTCACTCTTAAAAACAGTCTTACGGAGATGATACGGAGAACCGATGACAACAGCTCCGCCTTTCTGGAGCCTCTGATTCCTTCTCTGAACGAAGCGGTGGGGATAGAAGAAATACTTGATCCCTTTTTCCAGATGATAGACCGCCTGGAGTATCTGGACAGGAATACGGTAAAATCCTCCTCACAGGATGTGAGCGAACTTATAAAGAACCATATTGATAGCCATTATCATGATGCGCTGCTGTCCATTACCGCCATAGCGGACAAGCTAGGATTTTCGCCAGCCTACCTTACCAGAGTATTCAGAAAGCATATGAATAAAACAATACTCGAGTACATCATGGAGAGTAGAATGGGAGAAGCTGAGAGGCTTTTGAAGACAACCGACGTTTCCGTCTTTGACATAGCCTTATCTGTAGGCTTTTCTTCGGGCTCCTATTTTCATAAAGTCTTCC
>QKAI01000338.1 GCA_003246505.1 Spirochaetaceae bacterium
AAACCGGGGGAATGACCATGGCCGGGGTGTTGATTAAAAACGCCCGGGCCGTCGTGACCTGCGATTCCCGGGACAGGATCCTGAAAAATGCGGATATCCTCATCGAGGGCCAACGGATCGTGGAGGTGGCCGGTGAGATCGACGCCCCGGGGGCGGAGATCATCGACGCTTCGGGGATGTTCGTCTACCCCGGGCTGGTCAATACCCACCACCATCTCCTCCAGGCTTTCAGCCGTAACATTCCCCTCATCCAGAATGCGGAACTGTTCGACTGGCTCATGTATCTCTACAAGGTCTGGACCCGGGTCACCCCGGAGAATATCTACTACAGCTCCCTGGTGGGGATGGGGGAATTCCTCAAATTCGGGGGAACCACCCTGTTCGACCAGCACTTCGCCTTTCCCCGTAGCGCGGGAAAGAATATCATCGACCGGCAGTTCGAAGCCGCCCGGGACCTGGGGCTGCGCTTCCATGCGGGAAGGAGCAGCTTCAACCGGGGCGTGAGCGACGGGGGCCTGCCCCCGGATGAGCTGGTGGAGACCTGCGACGAGACCCTGGCCGACTGCGACAGGCTCATCTCCGCCTTTCACGACCCGGGGGAGTTCTCCATGGCCCAGGTCGTGGTGTCCCCCTGTTCCCCCTTCTCCGTGAACAGGGAGATCATGGTGGAGTCGGCCCGACTGGCCCGGTCCAGAAAGGTCCGCCTCCACACCCACCTGTGCGAAACTATCGATGAGGAGAACTACTGCCTGGAGGTCTACGGCAAACGGCCCCTGGACTGGGCGGAGGAGTGCGGCTGGACCGGAGACGACGTCTGGTACGCCCACGGCATCCATTTCACCGATGAGGAAGTAGGGCGCCTGGCGGAAACGCAGACCGGTGTGGCCCACTGCCCCGTGTCGAACATGAAGCTCTCCTCGGGGATCTGCAAGGTGCCCCTCATGCTCAAACTGGGCGTACCCGTGGGGCTGGCCGTGGACGGGAGCGGCAGCAACGACGCCTCCAATCTTCTGGCGGACCTCCGCTCCGCCTTTCTCCTGCACCGGCTGAACTCCAGCAACGAGGCCCCCTCGGGTTATGACATCCTGAAGATGGCCACCGTGGGCAGCGCCAAGGTTCTGGGAAGGACCGATATCGGCAGCCTGGAAGCGGGCAAGGCGGCGGACCTGTTCATGATCGATGTGGACAGGCTCGACTTTGTGGGGGGGCTTCTGGACCCGGGGGCCTTCCTGGCCACCGTGGGATACGGCCGGGAGGTCAGCCTGACCATGGTCAACGGCAAAGTCGTCTGGAAGGAGGGACGCCTCCAGGGAATCGACGAAGAGAAATTACGGGAAGAGGCCAGGGAACAGGTCGGCCGGATATACGGGAATCTTCCCACCGAATAAGTAAAAAAGGTATAATCCCTATTTAAAACAGCCCGAGAGGAGAGAATCATGCACACCATTGCCAAGCACGTCACGAAGAAGGATCATTCGGAAAAAACCACGGGGAAGGCGCTGTATATCGCGGACCTTGTCTTTCCCGATATGGTCCATGCCAAGGTACTTCGCTCCTCAAAGGCCCATGCGGACATCCTCGACATCATCATCCCCGATCTGGAAGAGGGATACGAAATTATCACCGGTGAGGACGCCCCCGGGGGAAACGCCCTGAAGATCATGGCCCCGGACCAGCCCCTGTTCGCCGGGAAAAGCGTGAATTTCATAGGGGAGGCCCTTCTCATGGTGGTGGGGCCCGATGAGAAGAGGGTGAAGGAGATCATCGGACAGATCCGGGTCGTCTACAAAGAGAAGGACGCCGTGGTGGATATGGATAGGTCGGAGGAGTCCTTCAGGGAGTATGCCCATGAGAAGGGGGATGTGGAGGCGGGTTTCGCGAAGGCCCACCGGATTTTCGAGGAAACCTACCGCACCGACTATCAGGAGCAGGCCTACCTGGAGCCCCAGGGGGCCATAGCCCTCTACAGGGAGGGTAAGGTGACCGTTTACGGTTCCATGCAGTGTCCCTACTATGTGAAAACCGCCGTGGAGTACGCCACGGGACTGCCCTCCGATAAGATCCAGATCATTCAGGCCACCACCGGGGGCGCCTTCGGGGGTAAGGAGGAATACCCCTCACTCATGTGCGACATGGTGGCCGTGGCCGCCATGAAGGTGGGCAAGCCGGTCCGCCTGATCCTGGGGCGTCGGGAGGACATGGCCGTATCGACGAAGCGCCACCCCAGCAAAATCCGCTACCGCACCGCCGTGGACGGGGAGGGGAATATCCTGGCCGTGGATGTGGACATCTCCCTGAACGCGGGCGCCTACGACGGCCTTTCCTCGGTGGTCATGCAGCGGGCGGTCATCGCGGCAATCGGGGCTTACAGGGTGCCCGCCCTCCGGGTGAAGGGCCACGTGCTCCGGACCCATACCGTCCCCAACGGCGCCTTCCGGGGCTTCGGCGCCCCCCAGGTGATCTTCGCCATGGAAATGAACATGGTCCACGTGGCCAGGCAGCTGGGAGCGGATCCCCTGGAGTTCAAGACCCGCCACTGGGTCCGTACGGGGGATCCCACGTCCACCCAGGGGTGCTTCGCCCTGCCCGTCAAGCTCGATGAGCTTCTGGAGAAGATCGACGCCATGAGCGGGTACCGCAGAAAGTTCAGGGAGTATGAAAACCAGAGCGGCCGCTATCGCAGGGGAATCGGCCTGACGCCCTTCTTTCACGGATGCGGCTATACCGGGTCGGGGGAACGGGATTTCGTCAGGGCTATCGTACGGCTCAGGAAGGACCGGGAGGACCGGGTGGAGATCCTGGCCGCCAATACGGAGATGGGCCAGGGGCTCAAGACCACCTTCTGCAAGGTGGTTTCCGAATCCCTGGGCATTCCCCTGGACCAGGTGATCTTTCACAACCCCGATACGGACCGGGTGCCCAATTCGGGACCCACCGTGGCCTCCCGGAGTCTTATGATCGTGGGGAAACTCCTGGAAAGGGCGGCCCGGCGCATGAAGGAGCAGTGGGTTACGGGGGAGGAGCTCCTCCTGGAAGAGCATTATGTGCACCCCGACCTCATCCCCTGGGACCTGGAGTCCTTCACCGGGGACGCCTATCCCGCCTACTCCTGGGGCATCAACGTGGTGGAGGTGGAAGTGGATACCCTGCTGGCCCAGGTCAGGACCACCGGCGTCTGGGGCGTCTTCGATGTGGGAACCGTCATAGACGAGACCATCGCCAGGGGACAGGCGGAGGGGGGCATGCTCCAGGGGCTCGGCTACGCTTCGGTGGAGAAAATGGAGACCGGACGAGCCGGGGACGTCCGGCAGGGCAGCTTTACCGATTACATCATTCCCACGGCTAAGGATACCATCCCCTTCCATATCGCCTTTCTGGAGAACTATTACGACGACGGTCCCTTCGGGGCCAAGGGGATGGGGGAACTCACCATCCTGGGGACGGCCCCCGCCTACGCCCTGGCGGTGGAGCAGGCCGCCGGACACCCGGTCCATGCCATTCCGGTGACCAGCGAGAGGCTGGGGGAGGTGCTGGGATGAACTATCTGATCGTTAACGCCCTGGTTATGACCGTGGACAGGGAGAGGCGGATAATCCGGGACGGGGCCGTGGCCACCTCGGGAGACCGCATTACCGATATAGGGAAGACGGAGGAGCTGAAGCGGCGCTACCCCGACCATACCCTCGTCGATGCCCGGGACCACATCGTCATGCCCGGACTCATAAACGCCCATGTCCATCTGACCCAGGCCCTGATCAAGGGATGCGCCGACGATGTGGAGCTAATGGATTTTCTCCAGTACCGGGTCTGGAAGCTCATGGGGAGTTACACCCCTTCCGAAGCGGCGGCCAGCGCCCGGCTCTGCATCCTGGAAATGCTCAAGAGCGGCACCACCACCTTCGCGGAGACCCTTCTGGCCGGGCATTACGGCCTGGACGGCATCACCGATGGGGTGGTCGATTCGGGCATCCGGGGGATCCTCGCCAAATCGGTTATGGATCTGCCCTCCTACGCCACCCGGGACAATATCATGGACCCGGGGATGATTGAGGACGGGGACGAGTGCCTGGAGAGGGCCCGCCGGTGGAAAAGGGAGCGGGAAGGGGAGGGCGGCGGCCGGGTGAAAATCTGGCTGGGCCCCCGGCCGGTGGGATCCATCTCCCGGGATATGCTGGAAAAGGTCTCCTCCCTGGCCGGCGAGGAGGATATGGGGATCGCCATACACTTCTGCGAGGTGCAGGAGGATGTCCGGCTTATCCGGGAGAGATACGGTATGGAGCCGGGCGAGTTTATGGAGAGCGTGGGGATATTCACGCCCCGGACCCTGCTCGCCCACGGGATCTGGCTCTCCCCGGATGACATGGAGCGCATAGGCAGGAAGAAGGCCACGGTTGTTCACTGTCCTGGCAGCAACGCCAAGCTCGCCAGCGGCATCTGTCCCGTGCCGGAGCTTCTGGAGAGGGGGGTGAACGTGGCCCTGGGCACGGACGCCTCCACCTGCGAGAACAGCTGCGACATGTTCGGGGCCATGAAGCTGGCCGCCCTCATCCATAAGGCCCGGACCCTCTCCCCCACCACGGTCCCCGCGGAGACGGTGATCGAGATGGCCACCATAAACGGGGCCAGAGCCCTGGGAATGGAAGGGGAGATCGGATCCCTGGAAATAGGGAAGAAGGCCGACCTTATCTGCATCCGCACCGATACGGCCCGGACCGCCCCCAACACAAACCCCGTCTCCGCCGTGGTTTACTCGGCCACCGGTTCCGATGTGGACCACGTCATGGTGGACGGCAAATGGATCGTCAGGAACGGATCGGTACTGTCCATGGACGAAGAGGGGATCCTGGAGGAGGCCCGGACGGCGATCGCCGCGGTCCTGAAGAGGACCGGCGTCAATAATGACCCCAGGTGGCCCGTTTCATGAGAAGGGTCCGGAGATTGATGTATTCAACAGCAAATGGTAGAATCAATTATGAGTGAAAAGACATTTGCCCTTAAAGGAGATATCTGTTACAGCAAATCCCCGGGGGAACTCCGAATTCTCCGGAGGGGCTATGTTCTGTTCCGGGGCGGTCTCTGCCTGGGGGCCTTTGACTCCCCGCCGGCGGAATTCGGGGAGATCACCGTAAAAGATTACGGGGATTCCCTGATCATCCCGGGGCTTGTGGACCTGCACACCCATGCCCCCCAGTTCGTCTGTCGGGCCAAGGGGCTGGACCGGGAACTGCTCGAATGGCTTGAATCCACCGCCTTCCCCCAGGAGGCCCGATACGGGGAGCTCTCCTATGCGGAAGCGGCCTATAAACACTTCGTCGCCGATGTGGTGAACGGTCCCAATACGAGGATGTGCCTCTTCGGGACCCTCCATGTCCCGGCCACGAAGGCGCTCATGGACATGCTGGAGGAGTCGGGCCTCGTTTCCTTTGTGGGCAAGGTGAATATGGACAGGAACGCCCCGGCCTATCTCTGCGAGAGCAGCGCCGGGGAGAGCGGGGATGCCACCGTCGCCTGGATTAAAGAGACCTTGGGCAGGTACAGAAATGTATCGCCCATCCTTACCCCCCGCTTTATTCCCTCCTGTTCGGAGGAGCTCCTGGGGAGACTCGGCTCTCTGCAAAAAGGGTACGCCCTTCCCGTGCAGTCCCATCTGTCGGAGAATCTGTCCGAAATCGAGTGGGTGAAGCAGCTCCATCCCGATTGTTCCTGCTACGGCGCCGTCTATGACAAGTACGGCCTGCTGCCGGAGGGGGGCAGGACCATTATGGCCCACTGCGTCCACTGTCCCGAGGAGGAACTCCGCCTTCTTAAGGACCGGGACGTTTTTATCGCCCACTGCGCCCAGTCGAACGTGAACCTCTCCTCCGGGCTGGTACCCCTGCGGTCCTATCTGGACAGGGGCATGAAGGTAGGGCTGGGGAGCGATGTGGCCGGCGGGTATACCACATCCATCCTGCGGGCCATGGCCGATACCATCCAGATGTCTAAAATGTATCAGTGCTGCGGCCATCCGGAGGAGAAGCCGGTAACCCTGAAAGAGGTTTTCCATCTGGCCACCGCCGGGGGGGGAGCCTTTTTCGGAAGGGTGGGACGGTTTGAGAGGGACTACGAATTCGATGCGGTGGTCATCGATGATTCGACATACAATCCTCTTATCGAGCTTTCGATGGAGGAGCGTCTGGAGAGGGCTATGTATCTTTCCGAGGGAAGCCATATAGTTCAGAAATATGTTAGAGGACGGGAGATAAAATAGGTGCCGGTAACGAATAAGACCCAGGAAACAGTAAAAGCGGGGGATATGAAAGATCTGATTCTCGATGCCACCCTCCAGGTGGTGAGCAGGAATACGATAAGCGAGACGAGGATGCAGCTCATAGCGGACGAGGCGGGCATTCCCAAATCCAATCTCCACTACTACTTCAAGACGAAGCATAACCTGCTGCTCGCCCTCCATGAGAGGGCCATCGACCGCCTCATAAGCAGGAGAAAGTGCATCCGCAGGGAGAGCATCCAGACCCTCCGGGAGCAGCTGAGGATCTTCTTTGACGAGAAGCTGCATACCATCCTGGAGGAGTCCGAATTCGACCTGATAGAGATCGACTTCTGGGTGCAGTCCAATATCGACCCCGAATATAAGAAGAACCTGGTGGATTCCTTCCGCCTGTGGCGTGAGGAGATCGTGGAAGTGCTTCAGAGCTACAGGCCGGATCTGCCGGAGAGAAAGGTGAAGATGATTCCCTGTCTGATGATCTCCCTCATGGAGGGGGCGACCCTGCAGTATCATCTGGACAGCGCCCATTTTGACCTGGAAGGGTACATGGATTACTGTGTCGAATACATCTGCGCCCAGGTGGGGGAGGAGTAGCTATGGACTCTGCAGGAGCGTGGTACTTTTCTACGATTATTTGCGACTTTATTACGGAAACTACCTAGAAGAGGTTTTGATATTCAGATAAAATAACTTGACTGACCTGTCAGTCAGGATTTTTGAAATAGGTCTGATCGACCGGTCAGTCACATGGGTATGAAGGAGAGAACTGTGGGGATACTTAAAAAAATCGAAGAAGCCATATATGATGGGGATGAGGACAATATCCTCGATCTGGTGCAGGAGGCCCTGGACGGGGGAATCTCTGCGGAGAGGATTATTGCGGAGGGGGGTGTCGTCGCCCTGGACAGGCTGGGGGAGGACTTCAATAACCTGGAGGTTTTTCTGCCCGAACTGATGATGGGCGGGGACTGTATGAAGATGCTCATCGAAAAGGTCAAGCCCTTCCTCGAAGCGGGATCGAGCGCCTTCTCCGGCAAGGTGATTATCGGATGCGCCAAGGGTGACCTGCACGATATCGGCAAGAGTCTCGTGGCAACGGAGCTCGCCGTCCACGGTTTCGAGGTCATCGACCTGGGGGTGGACGTGAGCACGAACCGTTTCATCGAAACGGCGGAAAAGGAGAATGCGGACATCATCGCCGTCTCCGCCCTGCTTACCACCTCCCAGTACTATATGGAAGAGCTTATCAACCGCCTGACCGATGAAGGGAAGAGGGATAAATACAGAATCGCCGTGGGCGGCGGCCCCATCAGCACCGAATACGCCAGGAAAATCGGGGCCGACGGATACTCCCGCACGGCTAATCTGGCGGTGACCATGGCGAAGGGTTTGATGAAGATGGAACCCACCAAGGATTTCGTCTCGGTTGTGGCATAACAGGATTCAGGAGAAAGCAGCTATGGAAAAGAAAGAAATTGATGAGCAGATGAGGGAACGGCACGGGAAAATCCTGCGGTCCCTGGACAAGGCCCGCACGGGAAAACATATAACGGAGAAGGAGTGGGATACGAAGATCCTGCCCAATACGCTTAAGGATGTGGCCAAAGAATTCGGTCTTCTGAAAACCTGCGATATAGAGAATCCCGTCAACTCCGATCCGGAACTGGCGGACCGCTTTTTCAAGGCCGGATGGGAAGCGGCCCAGCGGCTGGGCTTCTACTGCCCCGATACGGAAAGCATCATCCGGGTGGACCTGGCGGAGCTGGAGAGTGAATTCAAAAAGGTTCCCTCCTCCTTTGTGGCCGGTTCCGGCGAGGGGGAGCGCACCATCAGGGCCCGTCGGCCCTCCGACGGCCATGAACCTATCTTCACGGCGCCCCTCTCCATCCAGATGGACGAGGAGCTCTACATTCCCCTTTCCCAGGGCATAGTGAGCAGTAAGCTCATCGATTTCCAGGAGGGTCCCTCCCTGGATACGGTCATGGGGAGCCCCCTCCTGGCGGACACCCCCTACGAGACCTTCGCCGGTATCTACGAATACCACCTCAGAACGGAAGCCCAGAGGAGGGCCGGCCGGAAGGGGATGGGCAACGCCCTGGTTTCCAGCGCCAGCACCCACTTCGGCTTCCTCTCCGGGTTCAACCTCTACGAGCAGCCCCAGATCGCCCTCTGCCTTAACCCGGCTTTCATGAAGATAAACTACACCACTTTCCATAAGTGCTTCGTGGCCAACGAGCAGGGGGGGAACATCCGCTCCGAATCCCCCACCATGATAGGCGGCTATACGGGAGGGCCGGAAACCACGGCCATCGCCTCCATCGCCACGGATATCCTCCAGTTTCCCGTCTGCGGCGCCGTTCTTCCCGGCTCCCCCTCCTATGACATAAGGTATTCGGGTAACTGCGGGCGCCACGGCGTCTGGACCCAGTCCATGGCCACCCAGGCCATCGCCCGGAACAGCAACATCATCCTCATGAAGACCATCAACCAGGTGGCCGGGCCCAGCGACGACATGTTCTTCTACGAGACCATCGTGGGCATGACCGCCGCCTCCGCCTCGGGACAGGCCTTTACCATAAGCCCCCGTTCCGCGGGGGGCTCGAAAAAGAACCACCTCACCCCCATAGAAGCCTGGTACAACGCGGCCGTATTCAAGGGCGCCGCCGGCCTGAGCCTGGAAAAGGCCAATGAGATCTGCAGGGAAGTCATCCCCCTCTTCGAGGAACATCTGATGAATCCTCCCAAGGGAAAGTCCTTCCGGGACCTTTTTGACATTGACACGCTCCAGCCGATTCCCGAATATAAGGAGCAGTATATGAAAATGAGAGAATTTGCCGAATCCCTGGGGATTCCCATGCCCGGTGACGGAGTGATCTGCTGATCATGGTACGCCTGTATGTCAACGGTGAAGAGAAAACCGCGTCGGGAGATAAGAAGCTCATGGCCTATCTGCGGGAGGACCTCCGCCTGATATCCGTCAAGGACGGATGCAGCGAGGGAGCCTGCGGTGCCTGTACCGTTCTGGTGGACGGAAAGCCGGTAAAGGCCTGCGTTCAGAAACTGGAAAAGTTCGAGGGCAAGCACATTGTCACCGTGGAGGGGCTCTCCGAGCTGGAAAGGGAGACCTATGTCTACGCCTTCGGGGTTATGGGGGCCGTGCAGTGCGGCTTCTGTATTCCCGGCATGGTCATGGCGGGGAAGGCCCTTCTGGATGTGAATCCCTCTCCCACGGGAGAGGAGGTCAAGAGAGCCCTGCGCGGGAATATCTGCCGCTGTACCGGATATGTGAAGATCGAGAAGGCCATTCTACTCGCCGCGGAGATCCTGCGGGAGAACAGAACCCCCGAGCGGGGGCGCTTCACGGCGCGCATGTCCGAGGAGATGCCCCGGGTGGACGTGAGGGAGAAGGTTCTGGGCACCGGGGAGTACGTGGACGACGTGGTCCTGCCCGGCATGATCTACGCCAAGGCCCTGCGCACGGCCCATCCCCGGGCGCGGATCAACCGGATCGATCTGAGCCGGGCCCTGGAGCATCCGGACGTGGTGAAGATACTGACCGCGGAGGATGTGCCCCACCGGAAGATGGGTCATTTGAAGAAGGACTGGGACGTGATGATCGCCGAGGGGGAGACCACCCGCTACATAGGCGACGCCCTGGCCCTGGTGGCGACCAATCACCGGGAAACCCTGGATGAGGTCATCGCCCTCATCGGGGTGGACTATACCGTTTACGAGCCGATTACGGATCCCCGCAAGGCCATGGAGGCGAACGCCCCCCTCATACATGAAACGGGGAACATCCTCAGCCATGAAAAGCTGGTCCGCGGCGATGCGGACAGGGTCATCGCCGAATCGAAATACAAGGTGACCCGGTCCTATTCCACCCCCTTCCAGGATCACGCCTTTCTGGACCAGGAGTGCGCCATCGCCCTTCCCGACGGGGAGGAGGGCCTCCTCCTCTATACGGCTTCCCAGTCGATTTACGACGAGCAGCGGGAGATCTGCAGCATGCTGGCGCTTCCCCCGGACAGGGTGCGGAACGTCTCGAAGCTGGTGGGCGGGGCCTTCGGAGGCAAGGAGGACATGTCCGTTCAGCACCATGCGGCGCTCATGGCCTGGCATACGAAGAAACCGGTCAAGGTGCGTTTTTCCCGCCAGGAAAGCCTGAACTACCATACGAAGCGCCATGCTATGGAGATGGAATTCACCACCGCCTGCGACGAAGAGGGCAATCTGACCGCCATGAAGGCTTTCATCGTTTCCGATACGGGGGCCTACGCCTCCCTGGGGGGACCGGTGATTCAGAGGGCCTGCACCCATGCGGCGGGTCCCTACAACTACCAGACTATCGATATCGAGGGTTTTGCCGTTTATACCAATAACGTGGTGGGCGGGGCCTTCAGGGGCTTCGGCGTGACCCAGAGCTGCTTCGCCATTGAGAATAACATCAACGAACTGGCGAAACTGGCGGGGTTTTCCCCCTGGGATTTCCGTTATAAAAACGCCATCCGCCCGGGGCAGGTACTGCCCAACGGACAGATCGCCGATCCCAGCACGGCCATGGCCGAATGCCTGGAGGCGGTGAAGGATTTCTATGACTCCCACCCCTATGCGGGGCTCGCCTGCGGGCTGAAGAACAGCGGGCTGGGAATCGGGGTCGTGGATACGGGGCGCTGCCTCGTCAGCATAGAGAGGGGTAAAGCCCATATCCGAACCAGCGCCGCCTGCGTGGGGCAGGGGATGGCCACGGTCTGCACCCAGATTTTCTGCGAAACCACCGGGATAGATCCCGCACTGGTCCTTCAGGAGACCCCCGATACGAGCAGAACCCCCAATTCCGGCACCAGCACCGCCTCCCGGCAGACCGTGATAACCGGGGAAGCCACGAAAAGGGCGGCGGAAAAGCTCCGCGAAGACCTGGACAGGGGATTCACTCTGGCCGATCTGGAAGGACGGGAGTATTTCGGGGAATTCTCCCCGGAGACCGATCCCATGGGATCGGATAAGAAGAACCCTGTCAGCCATGTCAGCTACAGCTACAGCGCCCAGGTGGTCGCCCTTGATGAAACGGGACGACTGGAAGCGGTCAAGGCGGCCTTCGATATCGGGACGGTGGTTAATCCCATGTCCGCGGAAGGCCAGGCGGAAGGGGGCATTGTCATGGGGCTGGGTTATGCCCTGACCGAGGATATCCGTCTGAAGGATGGCATCCCCCGGGCGAAATTCGGTACCCTGGGTCTGTTCCGGGCCACCGATGTTCCGGAAATCGAAGTCGAATTCGTCCACGGGGAAGGGAAAATCCCCTTCGCCTACGGCGCGAAAGGGATAGGCGAATTGAGCTGCATCCCCTCCGCCCCGGCCTGTTCCATCGCCTATGAAAGGCTGGACGGGAGGTTGAGGACCAGGCTCCCCCTGGAAGATACTTTTTACAAGCCCGCCAAGAAATGAAGCATTACCGGGAAGGGAGGATATCGTGAGCGGAGAGATTGAATTCATATTGAACGGGGAGACGGTTTCCGCTTCCCGACCCGCCGGGGAGAGGCTGCTCGATGTGCTCCGCGATGATTTCGGACTGACCGGGGTCAAATGCGGCTGCGGGGAGGGCGAGTGCGGTGCCTGCAGCGTTCTCATGGAGGGCAAACTGGTCAACTCCTGCATGGTGGCCCTGGGCAACGCCCGGGGGAAAACGGTGGTGACCATAGAGGGATATACCCAGACGGAACGGTTCGAAGTGGTCCAACGGGCCTTCGACAGGGCCGGAGCGGTCCAGTGCGGCTTCTGCACCCCCGGGATGATTCTGGCCTCGGAAGCCCTGCTTTCGGAGAATCCCCGCCCCACGGAGGAGGAGATCCGGGAGGGCCTCTCGGGGAATCTTTGCCGCTGCACCGGGTATAACATGATAGTGGATGCGGTCTCCCGGGCCGCGGAAGAGGGGAAGGGATTATGGTAGACGCCTACTTTCCCCGGACCCTGAGGGAAGCTCTGGAGATCAGAAAGGACCGCCCGGTCATCCCCTATGGGGGGGGAACCGATCTCATGGTAAGGGAGGGGCACGACAAACCCTTT
>QKAI01000221.1 GCA_003246505.1 Spirochaetaceae bacterium
CCGAAGAGATTCAGGGCTATGATCAGGGGTTCAATCTCAACGGTCTTCTGCACTACCGCAGGGAGGATTTGACGGGCATCCTCAACGGCATAGACTATCGTGTCTGGAATCCGGAAACCGATCCCCACCTGGAGGGTAACAACTATACCCTTTCCGACATGAAGGGCAAGGGGGCGGTCAAGAAGATCGTACAGAAGAAGATGGGCCTTCCCGTGGACAGCAAGGTACCCCTCGTGGGAATCATCACCCGCCTGGTGAATCAGAAGGGGATACAGGAGCTTTTCGCCCCCGGACGGGGCGCCATGTACAGCATCTGCCGGGATATGAAAGTCCAGTTCGTCATCCTAGGATCGGGTGATTTCTGGTGCGAGGAGGAGCTTAACCGTCTAGCGGAAAAACTGCCCAACCTGAGGGTCTACATCGGATACAATAACGATCTGGCCCATAAGATTGAGGGGGGATGCGACTTTTTCCTCATGCCCAGCCGATACGAACCCTGCGGTCTGAATCAGATCTACTCCCTCTCCTACGGGACCCTGCCCATCGTGCGGGCCACGGGAGGCCTGGCGGATACGGTGGAGAATTACGATCAGGAGACAGGGGAGGGGACCGGCTTCGTATTCAACGATCTGTACCCAGACGTACTTTACAATGTGATGAAATGGGTCGTGGAGACCTGGTACGAGAGAAAAGCCCATATCCGCGAAATGAGAAAGAAAGCCATGGAGCAGCGCTTCTCCTGGGAGAAGGCCGCCGTCGGTTACGAGAAGGTTTATGCCGATGCGGAGGAAAGGGGATTTTAGTGCTATAATGGAGACATGGCACCGAAAAGCAATGATAAACTGACCCTGCTCAGAAAGGAAATCTCAGGACTGCTGGAGCAGATAGAAGAGGCGGAGCTGCTTTTTCTCAAGCAGCAGGCCACCACGATAATTTACAATTATACCGTGGAGGAGATGAACAGGAAAAATCAGGAAAGCCTCCTGGAGAATACCCGGTCCAAGAAGAAGGCCTCCCCATCCGTCGGGAAGGGCAGCAAGACCCCGGAAAAGGGAGTAATCTCTCTGGATATGGGAGGGGAAGCCAAGGGCTTCTGCAATGTGGTATGCGGCCGGGTCCGGGTCTTTTTCCCCCTGGAAGAACTGGACGCCATGGTTTATATCTCAAAAAAAACCTCCTCTAGTGAGGCGGGGCTTCTCCTCTACCGCTGGCTGAAGAAGGAGAGGGGCGATTTCCTGGTGGACAACGGCGTTACCTCCTATCCCTCCCCCCTCATAGATGACCTGGCGCGCTACCTCAGGGGGAGATAAACGCGAAACCGGCTCCCCCGGTTTAATTCGCTTTCAATACGTATCTCCCCTTCCTCCTCATCAACGATACTGCGTACGATGGCCAGCCCGAGGCCGGTGCCCGTGCTCATCCTTTTCGTTGTAAAATAGGGGTTGAAAATGTTCATCTTCGTCTCTTCGTCCATACCGACGCCTTCGTCTTCCACCTCAATCAGCAGATATTTCCCCTTCAGGTCCTCCGGATCGGTCTTTTCGCTCATTACTATGGTTATGTTCCCGCCCCGATTTTCCATCGCATGGATTCCATTGGTCAGTAGATTCTGTATGATCTGTTCGAATTCCAAGGGACAGCCCTCGATATCTTCTTCGAAGTCCAGACGGGAATTCAATGAAATTCCCGGCGGCAGGGTCACCCTCTTCTCTCTCAGGCATTTATCTATGATCCGACGGGGTGGGAAGGAATCCCGGACTCTCTCCTTCTGCCGAGAGAATGTCAGTATTTTACGGGTCAGGTCCCGGGCTGTAAGGGCGGACTGCATAATCATTTCGAGACTCCGCCCTCTCTGTCCTTCATCATCTCCGCACATGCCTATCAGATCGCAGTTGCCAATGATGCCGGTCAGGAGATTATTAAAGTCATGGGCAATTCCGCCGGCGAGAAAACCCAGGGCATTCATCTTTTCCCTATAAAATAATTCCCTCTGAAGACGAATCTTATCGCTGATGTCATGGACAGCGCTGAGAAGGTACTCCCTTTTGTTGATGATGAGGGGCCGGGAATAAACCTCCACGTCACGGATCTCTCCGTTTTTCAATTTATGCTTGAAATGGAAGTAATTCCTATGCTCCCCGGTAGCCCGTTTCATCTCCCTGTATATCTCATCCGGTGTGAGCGTATTGATCTGGTAAAGGGAGAGGGAGAGGATTTCATCCCTCCCGTAACCGTAAAACTGAATGCCCCTCTCGTTAACGTTCTCCAGGGAACCCGTTTCCGGATCGATAAGCAGGAGGACAATCGGATTATGGCGGAATAGAATTTCAAAGCGGTTACGGCTCTCTTCCAGTTCCTCATTCGCCCCTTTGAGTTTTCTATTAAGCCTGATAAAGACGAATACGCCCAGAACCATGACCGTCAGGGAAAGGGTGAGGTAGAAAATGATGCGCCGGAGGATTCTCTGGTCCTGGCGGGGATCGTTTAGATAGACCGTTCCCGGCGGATTGTCCCTCCTGTGCAGGCCCCAGCGTTTCATCTCTTCGTAATCCACTAGATAGTGGTTGGGGCTTAACCGGCTGACCGGTATGTCCGCCGGTTTTTCTCCCCCCAGGATGCGCCGGGCCATGGCTCCCGCCGAAGCCCCCTGGCTGCAATGGTCCACCACATATCCTCCCAGAGCCCCCTCGCCGAATCCGTGTTCCCATAAATGGTAGATAGGCCCCCGGGCGTAGGAGTAGATCCGGCGGAAGCCATCGGTGAAATCCAGGGTGGTGCCATCCCGGTCCGTATAGGCGGACAGGAGGAGAATGGGAACTCCCTTACGGGATGCATCCAGATTTCTTTCCAGCTCGGAGAAACTGGACTCCTCAAGGCTCAGAATCCGCACGGACCAATCGGGGTAGTCGACGATGAACTGCAGAAAGGAGGAGAGATCTGCCCTCCCGCTGACGGTAGAATCGCTTATGACGATCAGCTCCCTGTTGTCGGGAAAATGCCGCCCGATCAGATTAATGGTCTCTCCGAAGGAGACCGCTTCCAGAACTCCCGTGGAGAGGGGATTCCCGTTCTCTCCGAGACCGTTCTGAATATCATTGACGCCAAGGAAGACATAGGGGATTCCGGGAAACATGGTTTGTCCATACTCCTGAAGAAAAAGTAGGGCATTGTCATCGGCGCCGATGATCAGATCATAGGGTTCAAGCAAGGGGAGTTTATACTCCAGACGGGCTTTGAAAGAGAGGATGTTCTCACCGGAGACCAGCCGTTTTGAATCGAGAAATTCCTCATCCAG
>QKAI01000126.1 GCA_003246505.1 Spirochaetaceae bacterium
ACGAAAACACCGGGTCTTCTCGCCAGGGACGACCGGATCTTCCTCTTCGGGGATCGGGACCGGTTCGTCTGCTCCGGCCTCATTACGGAGATCCTGTCGGACAGGGATTACCGCTTTCAGATAGAGAATGAGCTGAAGGATAAAATCCGCCGGAACCAGAAAATCCTCAGGGGGGGCGACAGCCGATCCGAGGGGGAGCTGAAAAGGATGATAGATCGGCTCACCTACGGGAAGGAGCCCCTTACCGTCCGTGTCGGCGGAACCGCCGGTTCCCCCCTGCGCACCGTCTGGAGGACGGGGAATCGGGAAGCGGAAGTTCTCAGCGCCCTCTCCCTGGAAAGGGCGGAACGGGCGGGGATGACGCCGGATTCGCTGAAGAAGCAGTTCGCCCGTCTGGATAACCGGTTCCTGGAATTAACGTCCATAGGGAGCGATGACTTGGGAGAAGATCTCTTTCTGCCCGCGAGCGAGCTGAACAGAATCAGGAGGGAAGCCCTGGCCGCCCTGTTCCCCCGGTCGGAAAAGGCCCTTGCCTGCCCCGATTTCCCCCGAATGGCAGAAAAAGGGGGGGATGACCGGAACCCCTTCCATGTTCTCATCAATAGGGCGGAGGACTATGAATTCCTGGGGGCACAGGGAATAGCCCCGGAATCCCTTTTCTTTGAAGTGACCGATCCCCGGAAGTATGACCATAACCTCCCCTGCGTCCCCTGGTTTCCCGCCATCATTCACGATCATCTCCTGCCCGGATACTACGATTTGCTCGACCGCCTCCCCCCCGGGATCCCCGTGGTGGCGGATAATCTGGCCATAGCCCATTACGCGGGGAAATCGGGGAGAGAATGGATAGGGGGGAGCCGTCTCAATACGGTCAACAGTTTCGCCGTGCAATCCCTCGGGGAATCGGGGGCCTCCGCCTTCGTCCTCTCCCCGGAGCTGAACAGGACCCAGATGGGGGAGATGCTCGGCCATGCACCCCTCCCCTCCTACTATCACCTTTTCGGACCGGTTCTCCTCATGGAGACAAAGCAGTGCCTCATCGGAAAGGACAAGGGCTGCGGTAAAGCCGAAAAGGACGGCGCCTGCTACACCCACTGCCGTTTTTCCTCCTCCATGGAGGACGAAAGGGGGAATTCCTTCTTTCTGGAAAAGAGGCCCTTCCGGGAGAATGAGATTTACAGCGGATCCCTTTTATATACCCCCGATGCGGTCCGGGATCTGGAACGGTACCCCACGGACTTCATCATCGACATGAGACGTTTCGGATTCTTCGATCCCCCCCCAGAGAGGTTTGCCTCCCTGCTGGAGAGGATTATGGCGGGAAAGGTCCTGGGAGAATCGGATGGCGGACTCCCCCTCACCCTGGGGAATTACACGAAGGGCCTGTCCTGACCGACTCCCGGCACGGGCAGGCTCAGACGGAATTTCATCGCCCCCAGGCGCAGGGAAGTGGTAAAGAGGATGACCAGGGTTGAAACAAACCAGGGGGGGATATTTTTCCCCTGGAGAAAGAGGTAGACCAGGCTGCCCAGGATGCTGGCGGTGGCATAGAAATCCCTTCGCAGAAGAATCGGGATCTCCCGCACCAGGGTATCCCGGATAAGGCCGCCCCCGCAGGAGGTGACAGCCCCGGTGAAGAGGATGCCCACGGGACCCAGCCCCGCCTCCTGTCCCTTCAGGGCGCCGAGAAAAGTGAAGACCCCCAGCCCCAGGGCATCGCCAATGAGTATGAGATCTCTCAATCGGTCCAGGGAAGAGAGGGAGAGAAAGGAGAGGATGAGAATGACGAGGACCCCCGCGGCCAGGGAGGAGATAAGGTAGATCTCCCTCTGGAAGGCGGCGGGGGGGGTATTTCCCAGGATCAGATCCCTCAGAACGCCGCCGCCCACCCCGGTGATGCAGGAGAGGACCAGAATCCCCAGCCAGTCGAGTCTGTGCCGGACCGCCTTGAGAGCGCCGGTCAGCGCGAATATAAAGGTTCCCGTCACATCAAGAATAAATAGTACCATGGCCCTCACCTATTGCCGGATAGGGAATACTTCCACTAAACCGAGGAATAATCAACCCCGGAAGGACGGGGGAAGTGTCCTCATTGACTATAAATATATTTATCCATATATTTCATATATGAAATATTACTATCCCTTTCTCTTTACATTGGCCTATTTTCTTCTGCCCCTCATTCATATGGCCTTCGCCTTTCTGGCTCTGGCCTGCCTGGCCCTGCCCTTTCTGCTCCCCCTGGGGGGAAGGGGGAGAGTCTGGTGCCACCGCTTATGCCCCCGGGCCGATTTTCTATCAAAGCTCAAATTCCTGAGCCGCCGCAGAATCCCGCCGAAATGGCTCACCGGAGACCGGGCCCGGCAGAGCCTCCTGACCTACTTCGGGATAAACCTCTTTTTCATAACCCTGTCCACCCTTATGGTGACCGTCGGCGGAATCGCTCCCATAGACCGGGTCCGCCTTCTGATCGTCTTTCCCCTTCCCTGGAGTCTGCCCCAGCTCATCCCCTCCCCCGTACTGCCGGCCCCCCTGCTCCATCTCGCCTACCGGTTCTACTCCCTCATGCTTACCTCCACCCTGCTGGGAACGGTCCTCGCCCTGCTCTACAGACCCCGCTCCTGGTGCGCGGTCTGCCCGGTCGGCACCCTCAGCAAGGGGGTGGCGAAAAAATAAAAAAATGCTTTTATTCTTGAAGGGAAAGGGATATAGTTATAATAAGTTATGCGTGTGATCTACCAGTATCCAGGCACAGGCACTCCCCTCTCTCCCCTCCCCCGGCCGGAGAAAAGTTCCGGCGAAACGGTCATTATCATCTCCTCGGAGAAGAAGCCCGACAGGGCGTCACCCGGGGGACTCTCCTTCTCCGGCGACGGGTACGATGTGCAAATTTCCCGGGAAGCCCTGGAAAGGAACGGAGAGGTCCGCCGCCATGAGGAAGCCCACCGGGCGGCGCTCGGTTCCGCGGCGGCTTCGGGCATTCTCTATGACACGCAGAGAGGCCCCGGGGGGGAGGCGATCGCCGTGGGCGGCCGGATCGCCGTGGATCTTTCCGAAGTACCCGGCGATCCGGCGGCGACCCTGAGCAAGGCCCGTACGGTCATCACCGCTGCCTACGCGGCGGCCAGTCCCTCCGCGGGGGATATGAGAACCGCCGCCCAGGCCTACCGCCTTGCCGGCCTGGCCCAGGATCAGTTGAACCGGGAAAGGCTGGAAAGGAAAATCGATATCCTGGGCTGATGAGGTCCTAGCCCTTTCTCCCCCCTTTGATAAGCAGCCACAGGCCGAACCAGCCCTCCGCCAGAACCGAGGGAACCGCCACAATGACCGTCATGATCCCCGCCAGGGAGTCGTAATCCGCCAGCAGGGTGTGGAGGACCGTATCCAGGGCATAGGCCGCTCCTGCCGCGATGAGGACCACCCCCAGGGGTCGGGGGGCCAGGGCGGACTTCACGATCAGGCCTCCCAGGATCACAAGGTGCAGGCCGAAGGCGGTCAGACCCACCAGCCACACCGCGTTAAAGGACTCCGCCGCCACCAGGGCGTGGCTGTACAGATCGCTTCCCATGCCCACGAACTGGAGGACCTGGAAGTAAAACACCAGGGCTACCCCCAGAAAAACCGTATAGACGATGCGGAACCAGGCCGCCAGCAGGGACAGATCCCGGTTGACGATCCTGAAGACGATGAAGAGCCCCCAGGCGACAAAGACATCGATCAGAAAAACGGCCAGGAAACTGACCATCCCCCACCGGAAGAGGGCCGGGGCCCGGAGGATGTTTTCCGCGGTAAGTACCGCGTCCCCCGGTACGATCAGCCCCTCCTTGACGACGAAGTTGGCGAAAATCGCCAGCAGGAACAGCAGGATGTAGCCGGTGCCCGCCACAAGGCCCGCCCCGCGGGGCGAGCAATCATCCGTCCCCGTTATAGAAATATTTCTCTCTTCATTACCCATTACAAACTCCTTTATTCCGATTCCAATCCGTCCAGGATAAGATCCAGTCCGTAGGCGAAGATATCCGGAAAGCTGTAATCCGAATTCATGACATACCGGGTCAGTTCCCTCAGATTCGGATATCCCGTAAAAACACCGTCCACCATCTCCCGCCCCATCCCGACCATCTCGTCCCCTCCCCCTCCGGGGAGGCTGGCCTCCTGAACGGCGAATCCGAACAGAAAGGCGTCGGTGACGGCCACGGCCCGGGCGGTTTTCTCAAAGGAGAAGCCGGCCCGGAGAAAACAGCCGATCACCCCGTCGTGATGGCGGAGCATCCGGGGCCCCGGATTCCGGCGGGACTCCATGTAAGGGGGAGCCCAGGGATGGCGCCGGAGCGCTTCCCGGGCGGAACGGCAGCGGATCCTGATAGCTTCCTTCCACTCCCTGTCCGGGGGCGGCAGCTCAATCTCGCCGAAGACCAGGTCCACCATTCCGTCGACGATGGCCTCCTTGGAGTCGAAATAGTGATAGATGGACATGGCCCCCCCGCCGAGCTCCCCGGCCAGACGGCGGATGGACAGGGAATCCATGCCCCTCCGATCGGCCAGTTCCACGGCCTTTGCCAGGATCAGCTCCCCCTTCGATCCCTCCACGCCTAATCCCATGGGCTAACTCCTTCGTACAGTGTACGATTCAATATAATAGTACAGTGTACGATAGTCAAGACTAATTTTACTACAAGTCATTATTTTTTTCCGCTTATACTGCATTTCCCCCGGGAGAAACCGGTTTTTAATATTGAAAATGGACTTGGATCAGTCCCCCCTGCCCTTCATCTCTGGATAGTACTTCTCTATGCAGTCGGGGCAGATGCCGTGGCTCAGCTGGGTATCCGTGTGCAGGGCGATATACTCGTCGATCTGTTTCCAGTAACCCCTGTCGTCGCGGACCTTCTTGCAGTGCATGCACACGGGGAGCAGATCGCCCAGGGTTTTCACCTGGGCCAGGGCTTCCTTGAGCTCCCCGATGAGCTTTTCATTCTCCGCCTCCTTTTCCGTCTTCAGTTCGAGCTCCCGGTTCAGCCGGGTATTCAGCTCGTCCACCTCCCGGAAGATCAGATCGAAGGGTTTTCGGATTCCCGTCTCTATGACCGATTTGTAGATGTAGATGAAGGAGAGAAGTTTGAAAAAGTGGCCGATCAGATTGAAGGCCCCGTAATTGCTCACGTACTGGGTAAAGGCCAGCTCGGAGAATATGGTCAGGACCATGGAGAAAACGATGTAAAGAAAAACGATCCTGTCAAAACGGTCTCTCCGCCGGAAGATCAGTACGAGGGAAACCAGCAGGATCAGAACGATGATGTATTCGCTTATGATTTTGAAGGGGGTCTGGCCCCTGTCCTGAATGTAGCAGGGGGGGAAGGTCCGTGAAACGAAGATGGTATAAATCAGAACCCCGGTGACGAGGGTATAGACGGCCAGTATGGGATATTCGGATTTTTCCCTCTTCTCCCCCTTGCAGAGCAGGGCGGCCAGCAGGGAGAGACTCTCCAGATACCGTCCTCCTATCCAGAGCTGATTGGCATAGAAATGATTGCCCGGGAATATATTCATGCCCACAAAGGTCAGGGTGTGAAGAAGATCGATGGCCCCGATGAAGAGGTAGGCGATCCCCAAGAGCAGAAAGAACTGGTTTTTAATGTACTCCCGGGAGTTCCAGGTGATTATGGCGAGGGAAGCGGCAACGATGACGCTGAACAGTTCCACCAGAACATGGAAAAAGAGATAGTTCACACGGGTTGTCAGATAGAGGCCGGCGATGAGTGCTGAGGCGATAAACCAGCCTATGATTCTCCGGGGAGAGAAGAAAGACCGGACCGGTTCGGAACTGTTTACCATAGTACATCCTGAAGGGCTATAGGGGAATTTTAGTTTGAACCGGTCCTTTTTGCAAATTAATTCACCCCCCTTTTCCTTCCCCGATACGATGCAATAGTTCCCTGAATTTCGGGATGGTCATGATCTCCGCGGAGAGCAGCTCCCCGTCCAGATAGAGGGAGAAGAGGGCCCAGGGGGTGGGCAGGACGGCGAGATCCTCCCGGTTCCTGAGCTCTGTGACCCTTGCGGTGAAACCCATCTCCCGGGCCGCGTCGGCCATCATGAATGTAAAGTCCCGATTGAAGGGGCAGCAGGGGGAGTAGAAGAAATCCAGGCCACGCCTTCCCTCGAGCCGTCCCCGGCGGGCGCTGTCCCAGAACCGGGGGTCCGGGGCGGATTCATCGAACTTCCTGACCGCCAGCTCGTACCAGGGATCGGCCCGGTCGCAGATGCGGAAGCCGAAGTGGAGCAGTACGGCCCTGTCCACCATGAAGGGCTTCTTCTTCGCCCCGGCCAGGGAGACGATCCCCCTGTACCCTTCCTCCCGGCAGAGGCGCTCGCATTCGTCGTAGAGCCGGCGCCCCAGCCCGTGCCCCTTGTAACGGCCGGAGACCCAGAAACACTGGATCAGGGCGTATCCCGGAGCCTCCACGGGAAAAACCGACTCCTCCGCCGGGGAAAACTCAATGAAGACTTTTCCCCGCAGATCCCCCTTCAGAAACCGGTGTCCCCGGGGGAACCGTTCCCTGAGCCACTCCTTCTTCTCCTCCGCCCGGGCCCGGTTGACCCGGTCGTTTCCGATGGCGCAGCAGATATGCTCATCCCCGATATTCTCCGGGGTGACCTCTATCAGAGCGATCTTTCCTGCCTCAATTTCCTCCACCATCATCTCCTCCCCTAACGGGCGTTCTCGAATTCACCGGGCCAGTCGAAATCGCCCGCGTCCTCATACCAGGCCGGCCAGTGGGCGCACCAGTCCGGGACCCGGTACCCCCTTACCCTCTCCATGCCGTAATAGGGCTTGATATCCAATACGGGCGTCCCCGGCTCCGCATCGATGTAGGCGATTCCCACCAGCCCTTCCGTCCGGTCCAGCCAGGTGACGGGCACCACGGTCATGGCCAGGGGATTGGGCCTCATGGGGGATCGGGTGGCGAAGATACCCAGCTCTTCGGGCCCCCTTTTGTAGGGCTTGTCCACTATGACCCGGGCGCGCAACTCCTCCCGGTCCATCAGATGGGCCCACCAGTAGACCTGGATGTGGCTGAACCCCTCCAGTCCCGTCAGGACCTCCTCCAGCCCCGCTTTGATGCGGAGGCAGTACCCCCTGTTTCCCGTCTCCACCGAGGCGACTTCCCTAACGTAAAATTCCTTTCCGTCCATTCCGGACCTCCCTCTGTTCAGGAGGCAGCGATCAGGGGGATGGCGATGATCACGGGATAACGGCCTTCCCCGTCCTTTTCCCCGGGGGGGAAAAGTTCGAAGGCGGGGCTGTCCCCGGGAAGGTATCCGCTCACGGGCAGCCAGTCCCGGTACACCCAGTCCCAGGCCTGCTGGTATTCGGAAGAGTTGAGCCGGAAGTGGGCGAAGGCGTATTTGCCACCCCCCAGGGTCATCCTCCCCAGCCGGTCCGTGGCGGGGAAATCGGCCTCCGTGCTCACCGCCAGGGTCACCCGGAGCTTATCCCTCTCGGTCAGATCCGGATTGTCGTGGTAGATCGCCAGGTACCGGCTCTCCGGCCCGATCAGTTCCAGAGCCCCCGCCCGGGAGCAGAGGCTGTTCCACAGCCTCTGAAACAGCCCGCCGTCCCCTTTATAAGGGCCGGTATAGCGGATGTAGGCCAGATCCATCGGTTCCAGCCTTTTCACTTCCACCCGCCGTTCCTCCTTCCCCTTCACCATCCTCCAGAGCTGCACGCCCTGTTGGTAATCAATATAGGGGATCCAGGAGGGGATCTCTTGTTTCCGGTTGCTCTCCCCTGTGCCCGGATTGCTATTTTCCCCGGAAAAGGCTCTCCACCCCGTGGGCGTCGTGCCGAACTGGGCTCTGAAGGCCCGGGAAAAGGCGGGCATGTTGGTGAATCCGCACTGGAGGGCGATGGAGGTCACGGTCAGGTCCGGTCGGGAACGGAGGAGATTGGCCCCCCGTTCCAGGCGGAGGCGCTGGAGGAGCTGAAAGGGTCTCTCCCCCGTATGGGCGGTGAACAGGCGCAGGAAATGGTAGGGGGAAAAGCAGGCTTCCCGGGCCAGATCCTCCAGGGAGAGATCCCTGTCCATGTGGGATTCCATGTAGTCCAGGACCCGGTTGATGCGGGCATCGTAATCGGCCATGGCCCTATTATAGCACAAAAGGGCTGATTCCCTTCCCCGATTCTGATACAATGGCCCGTAACGGGAGAATTATGTCCGAGGCAATAACGAAAATCATACCTATCATACTGCTCGTGTCCCTGGGGTACCTGATCCAGCGGAGGCAGTGGGCCACGGAGGACCAGATGGCCCGGATCAAGTCGGGGATCATCATGCTGGCCCTGCCCGCGGTTCTTTTCCTGACCTTCAAGGATATGGAACTCCGGATGGAGCAGATGCTCACCACGGTCGCCTTCTTCCTCATGATGGGGCTGGTGTACGCGACGGCCCGGCTGGTCTCCTTCCGGGTGAGGGAGTACGGGGAGCTGGTCCCCTACATGAGCACGGGCATGGCCTTCGGCGTCCTGGGAATCCCCCTCTACGCGGCGGTGTACGGGATGGAGAATATCGGGGAGATCTCCGTATTCGGCGTGGGCCACGAATCCTTCGTCTGGTTCGTCTATGTGACCCTGCTCAAAAAGAACTTCAACGGGGAGTCATTCGGAAGGAAAACGGTGGGCAATTTCCTCAAATCCCCGGTCATTCTGTCGATTGTGGCCGGGGTGGCGGTGAATCTCCTGGGCCTGGGGCCCCTCTTCCGGACCAATGTGCTCCTCCGGGGCCTGGCCAATACCCTGGAATCCCTGGGGGGCGTCACCACCCCCCTCATCTTCATTGTCATAGGTTACGGCATCCACCTGGAAAGGGCATACGTCAGGCCGGCGGTGAAGCTGGTGGCCCTGCGCTACGCGATCCTCATGCCCGTCTCCTATCTGGTCAAATTTCTGGTAATGGACAGGATAGTGGGAGAGGTGACCCCCCTCTACAACATGGCCTTCTTCACCTTCATGGTCCTCTCCCCGCCCTACGTGTCGGCCATCTACCTGGGCATGTACAGCTCCCGGGAGAACAGTTACGTGGTGAACAACGTCCTGGTCATATCCACGGTTATGGCCGTGGCGATCATGAGCGCTGCCGGCCTCATCGTCCGGGTCTGACCGGGATTCCCTAGAAGCTGGCGGCCCTCTTCCCCTGCCCCCGCAGGATGAAATGGAGAAGCTTCGGCTTCTCCCCTTCCAGCCTGAGGATCCTCCTGAGAGAGGCGATGTACTGCTCCCTCCGACTGAGGTAGAAGGCCATGGCCCTGGTGTAGTTCTTTCCTATGAATCCCTCCAGAAAGAGATTGCAGATGAGCTTCTTTCTCTCCAGTACCAGCTGAAATCTCAGGAATATCATCCTCTCCTCCCGGGTCATGTGCCTGACCAGGGACTTGAGAACGGTCCGGGCATGGGGCTGATAGTACCAGAAGTACATCAGATCCAGGGCATCGTAGAGGGAGGTTTTGAGAAGCTCCGGATCCTCCTCCCTTATGGTCTTGGCCACCTTCTTCGGGTTTTCCATTAGGTGGAGAACGCTCTCCCCGGGCAGAAGAAGCTCCATTTTGACAAAGGACCGGTACATCTGGGAGATTTTTCTCTGATAATCCCGCCGCCTGAGCTGGATGTTCCGGTTCCTGTCCGCGGTGCCCTCGATCACCCCGGCGACGCAGTCCGAAGCGGCTTTGGATATGACAGCCGCCCATTTCTGCAGGATCAGCTCCACCCCTATGACTCCCAGGGAACCGAGCAGTCCCTCCAGAAGGGAGTTGAAGGCGATGGCCAGGGGGATGGAGAGGATGGACCGGAAGAAATTCCCCGCGATCGCCCCGGCGGGGAGCCCCCGGAAGAAGTTATGGCTGGAGATATAGATCCCGTTCACCAGGGCCATGATACCGTAGAGGGCCAGAACGTTGGTGGATGTGTTGATACCGAATCCCCGGTCCAGGAGGAGCTGCTTCACCAGGAAGTCCAGGAGGGGGACCGAAAACCCCGTATAGAGGAGGGAGTCGGCCACCCGGCTCCAGTTGACGTAGCTGTTCCAGGAGAGAAGGGGGGACCGGCGCAGGCTGTCCCCCCCCAGAACGGACTGGAGGATGTTCCGGAGCCCGGTGATGGTGAACCATATGGGCGCCCCCAGATAGGCCAGGACCCACCAGTCCTTGGTCAGGGAGAAGGTGAGAAAGGCGGGAATGAATCCTATGAGCACCTTGAGAAGATTCTTGCCGTTGCTGTTGAGGTATCTCCACCGGTAGGAGAGGCTGCCCCGGCGTGGTTCGGCCCGCTCCCCATCCCCCTCTCCGGGAAGGGGCTTCCACCCCAGGGCGACTAGATTGTTCGCCCCCGGCCGATCGGAGGAATACCGCTCCGCCAGCCACTCCCTCCTGTCACGGACATCGCCGGTTCCCATGGGATTGTTCCTTTTCTCCCCCTTATCCTTCGACCGGGGGGGAGCGGAGGTGCGGCGCAGCTTCACGGGGAGGCAAAGGGGGAGGATCCGCTGCGGCTCCCTTCGGAGTATCTCCCGGCGGGCCCGGGAGGGCAGGGTGTCCAGAACGGCCAATCCCATTCCGTAGAGCTGATTGGACCGCCCCGTGGAGTCGCTCCCCCAGCGGTCGGCCAGGGGGTGCTTCTCGTAGGAACGGATAAGCCCGGGCAGGTCCTTGAGGACCAGGTTGATCTTTTTGATCCTGGCCGGCTTCCCCCCCTCCGCCGACTCCTCCGCCTCCCTTTTCAGGGCCAGGAGGGCCCCCTTGAGGGCAATGGTATTGCCGCTGTTCAGGGGGTGCTGGAAAGAGCGGATCCGGGGGATCTCCCGGTCCAGCCCCTGGGCCCAGTCCTTATGGTTATAGATTTCCAGGGCCGTGATGCTGCCCCCGGCCCGATAGACCAATTCCAGCACGTCCTCCGCCACCAGGCCGGTCAGATTGAGGGTCAGCCGGTAGCCGGGGTGGAGGGATTCCAGCCTTTCGATCAGCTCCTCCGGGGAGGGAAGGTTCCCGTCACCGGGGGAGGACGCCCCCGCCTCCCCGCTCCCGTTCCGGAAAAAGGACTCGAAGAGCTCCTCCGGGGAACAATTCCCGATCAGCTCAATCCGGGATAACAGATCGCTCCTCTCCTGCCCCGCCGCCCCCTCCAGGGACTGGAGACAGGCCTCCCTTCTCTCCCGGAGAAGGGGCTCCGCAACGGAATAGAGGTATTCGGAAAGATGGAGCAGAGACGCCTGGCCGGTCCCCACGAAACTGCGGAAATCCTCCAGATCCAGTTCGGGCAGATTGATGCCGTACTCCCCGGCAAAGGATTTCCTCCTCTTCTGATTGAAGGATTTCAGGGCCGCGAAGACCCTCTTCTCCCTCCGGTGACAGGCTTTGACCCCCTCCTCCATAAATCGGGAGACCTCCGGCCTTTTCAGAAATTTCAGGAAGCCCTCCGCATCGGAAAAGCCCCGGGGCGTCCAGATCAGGGAGACCGGCTTGCCCTCCAGGTCCGCCTTCAGCTCCACCCCTATCCGCAGCTTGATCTCCATGTAGGAGGCGGCGGTCATCAGCTCCCGGGCCGCATCGGGGGGGATATAGTCGTAGTAAACCACGGTGAGGGAGCGGATTCCCTTGATCCAGGCGTCCATGATCAGATGGGAGGGGGTTTTCCGGCCCTTGGTGTGGGCGTCGTGCACATGGTGGTCAAAGGTCAGCTGGTTCCACTCCTCGGGCATCTCCAGAAGGTGGTAGGCCTTGAGGAACTTCCGGACAACCGCCGGCTTCCCCGTCAGTATGTTATGGAAATCGTAGGCCAGTTCCCACCGCCGGGGATCATCCTCTCCCTCCCTGAGCAGATCCTTCATAACCGACAGAAGCGCCCGGGCCGTATTGCGGCTCATGGAGCCCTGGGCGCTGAACATCACCTCGTCCCGCAGGGAGTGGAGAGCCTTGAGCCGGGCTTCGGGTGTCCCCTCCTCCAGGGTGTAGAGCAGGTTCTTCATCAGATTCGCCACCCGGATGCCCTTGGGATTGATCAGCTCCTTGATGCCCCGGGGATGGAGATGGTAATTGAAGAGGGAGGGCACGCTTCGGATCCGGGACGCAGGGCTGCCCCCGGGGAGGTTCTCAAGTAGTTTCCGATCCCGCTCATTAAATAGAAAATTCCTCACACTCTTTCTCCTTTCCCCTTCCCCGGAACCGGGAAAATCAAGCTAACGCACACGTGTGCGTTAGCTATTATACCTCCCCTT
>QKAI01000366.1 GCA_003246505.1 Spirochaetaceae bacterium
TTCAGGCAGGCGTAATTCCACATCCTCTGTTCGATATACTCGTGGTTGAACTGGTAATCCCCGAAGATTTCCGTATCGGGGATGAACTCGAAATAGGTGCCGTCGTCATGGCCCTCCGCCTTTCCCTTCTTCTCCTCCAGGAGATTCCCCCGCTCGAAACGGGCCATGGAGAACTGCCCCTCCCGGTAGGATTTGACCACGAAGTGGGAGCTGAGGGCGTTCACCGCCTTGGTGCCCACCCCGTTCAGGCCCACGCTGAACTGAAAGACGTCGTCGTTGTATTTGGCCCCCGTATTGATGACGGAAACGCACTCCACGATCTTTCCCAGGGGAATGCCCCGGCCCCGGTCCCGCACGGCCACTGTGCTGCCTTCCACGGCTATGTCGATCCGCTTGCCGAATCCCATGATGAATTCGTCGATGGAGTTATCAATTATCTCTTTCAAAAGGATGTAGATACCGTCGTCCGGGTTGGAACCGTCCCCCAGACGGCCGATGTACATGCCGGAGCGTAAACGTATATGCTCCAATGAGCTAAGCGTTTTAATCTTGCTCTCGTCGTAGACATTCTTATTTTCAGCCATGGGAGATATTCTATTACGATTTTAACACTTTTACAACCCTCGATTTATCCCGGCCAATCTTGAAAAAAAAGGGAATAGGGGTATAATGATGCCCTATGGCTAGCAAGAAAGTACAATTGAATCCGGAACAGAAGAGAGCCGTCGATACCATCGAGGGGCCCCTTCTCATCATAGCCGGGGCGGGCAGCGGCAAAACGGGCGTGGTGACCTCCCGCATAGCCAACATGCTCAACCACGGCATACCCCAGGCCTCCATACTGGCCCTGACCTTCACCAACAAGGCCGCCCGGGAGATGGAGGAGCGGGTCAAGGAGATCACGGGAAGCAAGTGCTCCAACCTGACCGTTTCCACTTTCCACGCCTTCGGCGTTCAGATTCTCCGGCGCAAGTCCCACTATCTGGGATACCGGCCCAATTTCTCCATTTACGATCAGAACGACCAGCTCACCTGCCTCAAGGAGGCCTCCCGGGAGCTGAAGCTGACCTACGAATTCCAGGAACTGAAGGACCTGGCTTTCTTTTTTTCCGACATCAAGACGGGACGGCGGGAGTGGGACAATACGAACGATCAGCACAAGTCCCTCTACCAGGAGTTTCTGGAACATATGAAACTTTACAACGCGGTGGACTTCGACGACCTGATCACCCTGCCCATCGAACTGTTTGAGAATTTCCCTGACATTCTGGATGAGTACCAGGAACGGTACCGCTACATCATGGTGGACGAGTTCCAGGATACCTCCCTTCTCCAGTACCACTTCATCCACCTCATCGCCCGGAGGTACGGCAATATCTGCTGCGTGGGTGACGACGACCAGTCCATCTACTCCTGGCGTGGGGCGAATTACAACAACATACGCCAGTTCGAAGCGGATTACCCCCACCTGCAGGAGATCAAGCTGGAACGGAACTACCGCTCCACGGGAACCATACTGGAAGCGGCCAACGCGGTCATCGCCAACAATACGAACCGCAAGGAGAAGGCACTGTGGACCGAGGACTCGGACCACGACAGGACCATCAAGATCGTCAATCCCGACGACGAGCGCATGGAGGCGGACTTCATCATCGACCGGATCCACGAGCTGCGCGCCACGGACAATATAACCTTCGGGGACGTGGGGATTCTGGTGCGCACCAACAGCCTGTGCAAGAACATGGAGGACGCCCTGCTGGCGAACAACATCCCCTACACCGTTTCCGGCGGCCAGAGTTTCTTCCAGCGCAAGGAGATAAAGGACATCATCGCCTACCTGCGGGTCATCACCAATCCCGATGACGACGTGAATCTGCTGCGCATCGTGAATACCCCCCGCCGGGGATTGGGAAAAAAGGCTCTGCAGGTGATCGTGGACACCTCCCAGCACCTCTCCTGTTCCCTCTACAACGCCATTCACAGTCTGGTCCAGGGTCAGAACAGCGCCCTGCGCCCCAATACCCTGAACGATCTTCAGGAGTTTCTGGAACTGATCGAATCCTACCGGGAACTCTTCGAAGAGGGTCAGACCGATCTGGCCCAGAAACTGCGCGATCTCTACGACAGCATCGACTACTGGGGCCATCTGGTGCAGGAATTCGCCGCCACGGCCAATGAGAAGGCCGCCAAATACCGTTTCGACAATCTGCTCCTCTTCTCCGACTTCCTGGAACGGTGGGAGAGAAATCCGGACAACCTGGAGCCCACCCTTGTCAAATGGCTCAACCGCATCACCCTCACAACCAAGGACGAGGGGGAGAGCGACCAGGGCAAGGTCAACCTCATGACCATCCACGCTTCCAAGGGCCTGGAGTTCGACCATGTGTTCCTGGCGGGGGTGGAGGACGGCATCATACCCCACGCCCGGTCCGTGGCGGAGTCAAAGGATATGGTTGAAGAGGAGAGACGACTCTTCTATGTGGCCATCACCCGGGCCCGGAAGAAGCTTTTCATCACCCACTGCCAGACCCGCAGGACCATGAACGACACGGTGGAATGCGTTCCCTCCCCCTTTCTGGAAGAGATTCCCAAGGAACTGCTTGAGCACATAGAGGAAGGGAACTACAACCTTTCCGAAGAGGAAACCGCCGACCGGGCCATGGCGAGCATGCCCTGGAACAAATAATGGTACGGGCCCTCTTCCTGCGCCGGCTGAACCGCTTCGTGGTGGAGTGCCGTCTGGAATCGGGTGAAACCGTACTGTCCCATCTTCCCAATCCGGGACGGCTCTGGGAGCTTCTCTATCCGGGGGTGATCCTTTTGCTGGAAGGGGGAAAGAAGGGGAAATACGCCTATGGCGTCCTGGGGGTGCAGAAGGATGACAAATGGGTCTATCTCCATACCCTTGGCAACAACGACCTGGCGGAGAGACTGCTCAGAAGCCGCTCCGTGGCCGGGCTGGAGGAGTATTCCATCATACGCAGGGAAGCGACTCCCCCCGGATCCTCCTGCCGTTTCGACTTTCTCATGGAACGGAATGGGGAGCCCCTCTGGCTGGAAGTGAAGATGTGCTCCCTTTTTCAGGGAAAGGCGGCCATGTTCCCCGACGCCCCCACCCTCCGGGGCCAGCACCATCTGAGCGAACTGGCCCATCTCCATGACCTGGGCTACCGCTGCGCGGTTCTCTTTATCATACAGGATCTGGAGGCGGAGTTTTTTCTACCCGAATTCCATACCGATCCCCGGTTCGGGGAGCTGTTCTACGAATACCGGGATAAAATCGATTATTTCGCCGTGGGCACAGCCATCAATGGGGATCTGACCTGGAAAAGGGAGATCCACCAGCTCGCCATACCCCTGGAAAGGCTGCCCCTCCATAATCGGGACAGGGGGCTTTATCTCCTCCTTCTGGAATTGAAAACGGAAAAAAAGATCGCCACGGGAGCCCTGGGCGAGAGAACCTATCCCGCCGGGTGGTATGTCTACGTGGGTTCGGCACAAAAGAATCTGACAAAAAGAGTGGAAGGGAATCTGAGGAAAAGAAAAAACTTCCACTGGCATATCGACTACCTGCGGGACCGGGCGGACGCGGCTAAGGCTCTTCCCATAAGGACCGGCGAAGGGGGAGAGTGCCAACTGGCCCGGGAGATGGGGGATCTGTTCGGAACCGCCGCTCCCGGTAATGTCCATTTCAAGGGATTCGGCTGCAGCGACTGCCATTGCGAAACACACCTTTTCCACTCCCCCGGCAATCCCCTGGACAACCGGGGCTTTGTGGAAAATCTCCTGCGCTGGCGGATGGAAATACCCATGGCATAAAAAAACCGCCCCCCCTGCGGGGGACGGTCCCTGATTCATACCCTTGAATCACTTAAGAAGGGCGGCCGCCTTCTCCTTCCCAATGGTATGGAGGAAACTGATAAGCCGGGGCCCCTTCTCCTTCCCGATAAGCGCCTTGTAAACCAGAGTAAAGAAATCCGCCGATTCGATCCCCTTTTCCACCATGAGATCGTACACCAGATTGCTCCACTCCTTCTCAGGCATGGTGCCCATGGTATCCTCGATGAGTTTTCCCAGGGCCTGGACGGCATTCCTTTCGTTCTCTCCCATGGCCGGAAGGGGGGTGGCCGGATCGCGCAGGGAGAAACGAAAATCCTCGGGGGCGTAATTTTTCACCCAGAACCAGGCGCACTCGGCGCGGTTCCGGAATTTGGCGACCTGATCCTCGCTGATATCGCCCAGATATTCCATGACCGCCTCGATATCGCCGGAATTGATCTGGAGCAGATTGCAGAGATGGCGGATCTGAATCTGATAGGGCATAGCCCCGGGCACCTCCCTGACCTGGCTCAGTTCATAGATCCGGGCCTGCTTCTCCCAGTTCTTCATCGCCTTTTCCGTTTCCGGTTTGGTAAAATAGGTCCTCTCGCATTTATCGTAATCTTCGTAGACCTTGAGCACGTCCAGATCGAAACTGATGGCGAATTCCGAATTGGGCCTGGTTCCCGCGAAAAGGTACCGGACCACCTCGGGCTGATAGACCTCAAGGACGTCACCCAGGGAGACGACCTCACCGCTGGAGGATGAGATCTTCCCCGCCCCCCCCTTTATGCGGATGAAATCGTACTGGAAAGTAACCGGAGGCTCATGGCCGTATACCTCTTTCCCGGTCAGCTTCGCCGTATCGAAGCTTCCCCCTTCGGAGTGGTGGTCCTTGCCGGCGGGCTCGAAGTCCACCCCCTCCTCCTTCCAGCGCATGGGCCAGTCGATGCGCCAGGGCAGTTTCACCGCATGGGTATGCCTCAGATCGACGGTTTCCCTATTGCCGCATTCGCACTCGTAGGAGAGACCCCACTCGCCGTCCCATCCGGTAACCTTCGTGGTGTCCCTGTCGCAGGCGGTGCAGAAGACGGAGGCGGGCCACCAGTCATCGGCCAGGGGAGAGGTGCGGTGGGCATCCAGCTCCCGGCGGATCACATCGCGGTTTTCCAGGGCGGTCCGGATGCCGGAGGCGTAGCGGGACGACCGGTATCTCTCGGCCTGATAGATATACTCCGGCTCGATGCCCACCAGGGGGAGAAGCACTTCCAGATCCCGTTCGTTTTTCCGGGCGTAACTGGACTCGTTGCCCAGAACATCGGGAACCAGGGTGATGGGTTTGCGAAGATAGGTTTCCAGCAGCTCCTGCCGTGGCATATTTTTCGGGACCTTGCGGAATACGTCGTATTCATCCCAGGAGTAGATGAAGCGGACCTTCTCCCCTTTCTGGGCCAGGGCTCTGGCTACCAGTTCGACGGAGATGATCTCACGGAAATTCCCTATGTGAACCGTTCCGGAGGGGGTGATGCCGGAGGCGCAGGTATAATGGTCCTTCGGGCCCCTTTCGCGGATGATTTTATCGGCGGTGATGTCCGCCCAGTGCGTTGACTTTGGTCTCTCAATACTCATAGGGGAGTATTATAGTCAAAGAATTTATCCAGATCAAGTAAGAGGTCTACCATAACGGCGGAATGCCAGTCCAGTCCACGGGAATTCAACCTGAGACCGCTTCCGTCCAGGATGAGCCGACCCTTCCATTTTTCGAGGGACCGGCGGAAGAGATCACCCGGATCCCTCCCGCCCGTCAGGAGAGAGAACCTTCCCCTCCCGAGGCCCCATTTCGTCCGGAGCCCCATCATGACAGATTCGACGAGCACGTCCTTCCCATCCAGGGTCTCCTTTCCGTAGAAGTCCCCCGTGGAGAGGAGCGATGTTTCCGGTACGCTCAGAAAATCCTTCCAGGACCCGCCGGTGAACCGGAATCTATCCCCCATAAGCGAGGCGGCACCCGCTCCCAGTCCGATCCAGGAGCCCCTGTCCCAATAGGTCCGGTTATGGCGGGAGTAGAGTCCGTCCCGGCAGAAGGAAGAGATCTCATATCTTTCGAAACCGGCCTTTTCGATAAGGGATAGGGCCTCCTCCCAGGTCCGCTCCATCTCCTCCTCATCGGGGAGGGCCAGTTGTTTCTTACGCCATTTTTCAAAGAGGCCTGTCCCCTCTTCCATTGTCAGCTGATAGAGGGAGAAGTGTGGCGGATCCAGGGCCAGAAAATTTTCCAGATCCCCGAGCTGGGTTTCTCCGTTCTGACCGGGATAGGCGAAGATCAGATCCAGTGACCAGGTCCCTTCCCATCGGCGCAGCCTTTCCACCGCCCGGAGATTCTCCTCCTTCCCGGCGAGACGGCCCATGGATGCGAGTATTTCCGGACGAAGTGACTGTATACCCATACTGATCCGGTTAATCCCCGATTCGGAGCAGGCCAGGAGAAGCTCTTCGGTCAGGGATTCGGGGTTCACCTCCATGGTAATTTCACCCTCCCCTCTTTCCAGGGTGAACTCCGACATGAGGCGAATGAGTTCTTCCGGAGGGAGAAGGGAGGGAGTCCCCCCGCCCAGGTAGATGGTCCTGTATCCTTCGGTTTCCCATTCTTTACTGAGAATCCGATGCTGTCCTATCAACCTGTCAACATACCGGCCCATGAGGGAACGGATGTTCTCTCCCCCGGGCACGGAGGAGTAAAAATCGCAGTAGTCACACCTTTTGCGGCAGAAGGGAATATGGATATAGAGGGAGGGATTAACGGACAAACCCGAAATTCTTCAGGGGCCAGTAGAGGAAAAGAAGTTTGCCCTTGATCCGCTTTTCATCAAGCACGCCCCAGTAATAGGAGTCATTGGAAAGGCGGCGATTGTCTCCCAGCAGAAAATACTCTCCCCCGTTCAGGGTCATCTCCGGCAGATTGCCGCTCAGCGGATCCCGGCTGTCCATGGTGGTGTTCAAGGGTTCCACCCTGATATCATACTCCTTTCCGGAGCATTCGAACTCGGTGAGATAATAGGGGTTGTCCTGAGTCTTGATATAGAGAATCCAGTTTTCCATCCTTATGGTATCCCCCGGAACGGCGACGACCCTCTTGACAAGATAACGGTTGATCCAGCCCTCCCGGGGATAAAAGGAGAGCTGCAGTTTTTGAAAGGTAAGAAAGCCGACGACCCGGTTGACAACATTCACCGGCAGGGACTCGCCCTCGTAGAATGGTGGTTCGATAAGGACCACATCCCCCCTTTTTATGCTGTCGGTCCTGGAGAGGGGATGATAGAGGGAACGGGTCCCCCTGCTCAGGGAAGGTTCCATGGAGACGGAGCCTATCTGGACAGTCGCCGCCACCAGGGAGATGAAGAAAAGAAAGACAATCACCGCCAGAATCACCTTGAGGATGAGAATATTCCTCCTGTGGATGGAACTCATTCTATCCCGCGAAGATAACCGGTGCTGTGTCTTTGTAAAGGGCATAGGACCTCCTGAACAGAATGAGAATATCATATACGGTTTAGGTTAACAACAAGAAAATGGACAGGTTTTCCTTTTTTTGCTATGATACTCTACTATGGCAATTAAGAAAAAAGAAGGGCATCTGGCGGAAAACAGAAAAGCCCGGTACAACTACACAGTGGAAGAGACTCTGGAGTGCGGCATCGCCCTTCAGGGGACGGAAGTAAAATCCATAAAGGCGGGGCATCTCTCTTTTCAGGACTCCTTCGTGGAGATTTCCCGGGGAGAGCTGTATATCAAGAATCTGCACATCACCCCCTGGGATTACGGAAACATTTTCAATCACCGGGCGGACAGATACCGAAAGCTTCTGGCCCATAGAAAGGAGATCGACCGTCTGGAAAGAAAGGTGAATGAGCGGGGCTACACCCTGATCCCCCTGAAATTCTATCTGGTCAAGGGTCGGGTGAAAGTGGAAATAGGTTTATGTAAGGGTAAAAAGGCCTTTGACAAAAGGACATCCATCCGGGACAGGGATATCAAAATGGATATGGCCCGGGAGGTGAAGAAGAAATATCTGTAATTTTTCCCCGGCGGTTGACAAAGAAGGGGGAATCATTTATATTGCTGGAGCGTATTGGAGGATTAGCTCAGCTGGTTAGAGTACTTGCTTGACATGCAAGGGGTCGATGGTTCGAGTCCATTATCCTCCAAAGTTCGTAAAAAAAAAGGGTTAAAGGCAATCGGAAGCTGCCTTTAACCCTTTTTCATTTTACGGTAATGGATTATTTGAAGATGCTGACGACCCTTTCCAGAACCTGACTTCTGTTCAAGGGCTTCACGATATAGTTTTTAGCACCCACCATAAGGGATTTTTTAACAAGATCCTGTTTGCCCAGGGCGCTTACCATTATGACTTTAGCGTTCTTATCGAATTCGATAATCTTTTCAAGCGCGGTAATACCATCCATTTTGGGCATGGTTATATCCATGGTTACCAGATCTACATTGGGGTAGAGTTCCTTGTATTTCTCAACGCCCTCTTCTCCGTCGGCGGCGGTGGCCACCACTTCAAATCCCTCTGAGGTGAGGATCTGATTTATCTGTTTTGTAACAAACATGGAATCATCCACAACTAGAACCCGATAGGCCTTGCCGTCAGATTTTATGCCTTCAGGGTCTCTTTCGTTCAGGGAAGGGAAATCACTAGTTGTTTTCATAACCGGCGTTTCTCCTTTTTAAATTCTTTCCCGTATAGCCACATTGATCTCGACCAGTCCCTGGGGCACGCTCAGGGGAACAATGAGTGCTTCTACGTTCAGATCGGTAACCTGCATATTGTCCCCGGTAATTATCGAGGGCGGAGTCAGATCGAATTTGAATCCCAGATCGTGCAGTTTCGTAACTGCCTGGCCGGTAACCATATTGGCCAATTCGGTAATGGTCGCCTTAACCAGCTCGTCAATCTCGCTCAGTTTCTCCCCGTTCATGGCAGAAGCGATACTGATAGCCGATTCCTTGGACATATCAATCAGTACACGACCTTCCACGTCGCCAGCCAAACCGACAAGGGCAGCAACACCCATAACCGGCTGTGAAGTCTTTTTCAAGTACAATTCCTTTCGGACAACTTCTTCCTGAAGAACTTCCTGCATAATACTGAATGCCGCTTCAACAAAAGGATTAATGTATTCAACTCTCATTCGGTTCAACTCCTATCTATTCTTCTATTATATACATTTTATTTAGTTCTTACCAATTATTTTTTCTGATAAACGGTAAACCCGTCAACAACTTTTTCCTCAAAACCCATATTCACATCCACTTCCTCATTCTTTCCCACAATGAGAATTCCCCCGGGTTTGAGGTTATCCATAATCAGGGAAAGGACATGGAGCTGGGACTCCGGTCTGAGGAGGGAGAGAAGGTCCCTCACCACCACCAGGTCCAGGGCGGGAAGATTGGCATGGTGCACCATATCATGGTATTCGAAGATAATGGAATTCTTCACCGCATCGTTGAACTGCCACCGACCCGAAACGGATTCCACCAGCAGGTTCCGGTAGTATTCGGGTACGAAATCCCTGTCAAGGGTGAGGGAGGGAGCCATGGAAATGGACATGAGATCGTTGTCGTAGGCGAGAATCTTCAGCAGGGTCTGGGGATGATTCTTTTTAATAATCGATGCCAGGGAATAGGCTTCGTATCCGCTTCCGCACCCTCCGTTGAGAACGTAAAAATTCCTGCCCATATCATCGGGAAGAATTTTACCCAGCATCTGAATGTAATCCTCACCCCACAATTCCCCGGTATAGGGGGAGTGGAATCCCTCCATGAACTTAATCGCGTCCTGCTCATCGCTGAACTGGATCTCCTTGCCGGCGCTCTTCCGGGCGCTGCTCCATGTTTTGTACCGCGCCCCCACCCAGTTGTTATTGAGGGTGGTTACATACATTTTCTGGAAGGTGGCCAGGGATTCCGAGATGAACTGGATATTCAGCTTATCCCCTCCGGCACTTTCCGTAACCGGGGTTACGGAAATATCTTCCACCTGAACGGGCATGGAGGACGGCTCCAGACTGTCCGAATCATCGGAATTGAAAATCTTTTCCACATCCAGAATGACATAGAGTTTCTTATCCGATTCCACAATTCCGGAAATGTATTTGACATTGATGTCGCCGAACAGGGGATGGGGAGGCTGTATGGTTTCCGAAGGAATGCCGACGACCTTGTCTATGGTGTCTACGATAACGGCAAGGGTATGATCCTCCAGGCGGAGTATGATCATATTCTCCTGCTTCGTCTGGGATATATCATCGCTCCGGTTCATCTGGTTGAAAAAGATCCTCAGATCGATGACGGAAATGATATCCCCGCGCAGATTATAGACGCCAACCACGAAGGGAGCCGCGTTGGGAACATAGGTGAAGCGGTTATCCTTGGAGATTTCCTTAACCTTCATAATATCTATGGCGTAATCCCTGCCCGCCAATGTAAAGGTCACCATGCGGAAATCCACGCTGGCTACGGAGCTTTTCTCATCTAGGACCTGCTGCTGATTCATAGTAATCCTATCCATTTTCCTCTCCCCTATCTAAAGCTCAGTGCGTTCTGCATTCTGCTTTCCTGGGCTCTTCTGACGCCCAGATCCAGAAGCTGGCTCACATCTATAATCAGAGAAACCGTGCCGTCTCCCAGAATGGTGGCGCCGGCGATGCCCGGCGAATTGGTGTACTTGTCCTTAAGAGGCTTGATAACCACGTCCTCCTCCCCTATAAGGGAGTCCACCACCAGGCCCATTTTCTTATCCCCCGTTCCCACGATGACGACGAAGAGGTGCTCCCTCTCCTGTTCCGTGGTGATGCGGAAGAGCTTGTCAAGGCGCAGGAGGGAGATGACATCGCTCCTCACGTTAAAGACTTCATAGTTGTCAATGATCTTGATATCCACCGGCTTGATGCGGTGACTCTCGATAACGGAGGTAATGGGTATGGCGTAGATTTCCGTTCCCACCCGGACCAGGAGGCCCTGAACGATGGCCAGTGTCAGGGGGAGCTTGATAATGAACTTGGTCCCCTTACCCAGTGCCGATTCCACGCTTACCGTACCGTTGAGTTTTTCAATTTCCTTTTTGACCACGTCCAGCCCCACCCCGCGGCCGGAAACATTGGTCACTTTCTGGGCGGTGGAGAAACCGGGCTCGAAGATCAGATTGTAGACATCCGCTTCGGTGAGGGATTTCCCCGGATGGATAACGCCCCTCTCAATGGCCTTAGCCCGAATCTTCTCGGGGTTGATGCCCGCCCCGTCATCGGAGACTTCGATGACGATCATATTACCCTCATTGCTGGCCTTAAGAAGCAGGGTGCCCGTCTCATTCTTGCTCGCGGCGGTCCGGTCGCCGGGATGCTCGATCCCGTGATCCAGGGAGTTGCGGATGCAGTGCATCAAAGGATCAAGCAGCTGTTCCGTAACCGATTTGTCAAGTTCCGTTTCTTCACCCTCGATGACCAGATCCACTTCCTTGTCAAGGGATTTGCAGAGATCCCGGACAAGACGGGGAAAACGGGAGAAGATCTGGTTTATCGGAACCATGCGGATGCGCAGGATGCCCTCGTGCAGGTCCCCCGTATTCCTTCCCAGATTGGCGGCGGTATTCTTGAAAACCCCCAGGGTGGATTTCAGTTTGGAATCGAAACTGTCGAAAACGGAGAACAGATCCTCGTACTGGGTGGTCAGCTCATCGCGGAGCTCCGTGGGAGAGACCCCCTTCTGAACCTTCTCCAGAATATGGGGGAGATTCTCAAAGAGCCCCTTCAGTCTCTCCTTATATTCATTTTCCGCGGAATTCAATTCCGAGGTTATATCCACGAACTGATTGCTTATCTGATTGAAAGAGGCCTTATTGATAACCGCCTCGGAAACCAGATTCAAGAGATTGTCAATCCGCTTGCTGTCCACCCTCAGGATGGCGGAAGCGTTATTCTTTATCTTCTTTTTGGGAGCGTTTCTTCTGAGACTGTCGCTCTGGAACTGCTGGGCCTCTTCGATCTGAGATTCAAGGGAGATGGATTCCGAATCCTCCACCACGGGGGCGACGGGGGGAGCGGTTTTGCGGATTACCTTTTCCACGGTTTTCTCAACCCTCTTCGCTTCCTCGAAAACTTTGATGTCATCCCCTTCCATATCCTTCACGACGACCTTTGTGGTGACGTCGGATATGCTGGCTTGACTCTCTATCTCATCCTCAGCCATTTCGGTGGCGAGAAAGTATTCCACCACCGGCCAGTAGGTATCCTCATAGAGCTTCTCAAAATCGGGAATGGTTTTGAGCAGGGTCCCCTTTTCCTTAAGGCGGGCGTAGACCTGGATGCCGCCCACACTGTTCATGGGATTGGCCTCATCAAAATAGACGCTGATCTGAAGGACTTTGCCCTCGCCGGCT
>QKAI01000398.1 GCA_003246505.1 Spirochaetaceae bacterium
CCCTTCCTAGGCGCCGGCGATCCGCGGCATAGATAAAGGCTCCCTGCCCATCTCGGCATAGAGGAACTGCAGCATCAGCCGGCTCTTCTCCTCCTTATACTCCTCCTTATCCCAGAGATTTGTCAACTCGCCGGGGTCGCTTGCAAGGTCGTACATCTCTCCGTAGGGCCTGTTGTAATGTATCGTCATCTTCCAGCGCCCGGTGACGAACGTGCGCATGTTCATGGTCGTGGGCTGATGCCTGTTCTCTATGAGCACATGGTCGCGGACAGTCCGCACTTCCCCTTTCCAGACCGGGGACTCGTCGACACCGGTAACGCATGATGGGACGGGATGGCCCGCCATTGCCAGGAAGGTCCCCGGCAGATCCACCGTTGACTGGAGGGAATCGGACAAAAGACCTTCCGGAACCGTTCCCGGTTTGCTGACGATGAGGGGCACCCGGAGCAGGTCCTCGTAGTGGTGGATGCACTTGGCCGTAAGCCCGTGCTGACCCCAGAAATCGCCGTGATCCGTGGTAAAGCAGACAAGGGTGTCCTCCGTCAGGCCCTTCTCATCCAGATGATCCAGAATCTTCCCTATGTAATGGTCCAGCATGGAAACCATGCCGTACATGGTGGCGATATGCTTTGCCTTGTCTTCCCGGCTGCGCAGGTGGGACCCCGCCCCGTGGATGCCGTTGCCCCCCTCTTCGGAAAATTCAGAAAAATCGGGATTATTCTCCAGGGCTTTGGCAAAGTAGGGCGGTTTGTCGTCGAACTCCCCGGGGACATGTTCCGGCACGGTGACCTTTTCGGGGTCGTACATGGACGCCCAGGGTTCCGGGACCATATACTCCGGGTGGGGGTCGAAAAAGCTGGCCCAGAGGAAAAAGGGGTCGCCCTTATCGGCAAACTCGTCCATCAGGGCGTTCGTCCTCTCGGCGATCCAGTTATTGTAATGGATCTCCTCGGGAATCTCCCAGGCCTCGCCCGGCTTCAGTGGTCTGTGTTTCGTCGGAATCATGGCCTCCCCCGCTTCTATCTGGAGGGGATGATTGTTCAGGAAATAGTCGCGCCAGTTATCATAGCCTTTCCCTTCCATCCAGAGGGCGTAGTGCTGGCCCGCATGGGCCTCGTCCGTATGGTTCCGGGCCAGTTCCACATGGTCGAAACCGTAAAACCGATCCGAATAGTTTCTCCAGAAATCCAGGTCGTGCAGAATGGGATAGCTCTCCAGGGAAGAGTACTCTTCGGTCCCCCACAGGGGTTGGAAATGGGCTTTTCCCACGAGAGCGCTTCTGCAGCCGTATTTCCTGAAGTGATCCCCTATGGTGGGAACATCCTCGGGCAGCTTTGTCCCCAGGCTGTAGGCGCCGTGCTGGCTGGGGTACATTCCCGTAAGCCAGCTGGCTCTTGTGGGAGTGCAGGTGGGGTTCACCGTATAAGCCCTATGGAAGGAGATCCCCCGGGCCGCCAAACGGTCTAGGTTAGGGGTCTGCACCTCAGGGTTAAGGTATCCCAACGTGAACCAATGCTGCTGATCACTGGTAATGAATAGAGTATTGTCCATCTTTTATACTTCCTTCAAAAACTATTTTATATGATATAGTATATCTTAAAAGATATACAATCAATATGTTCTTGGGAATTATCAATCCGGTTATAGATAATAATGGGTTTTACAGGGAATTGACCGAATATGTACTGGATAAGGAGTATTTTATGAAAAAGAGAAGATGCCCATGGAGCTGATAGGTAATGAGCTTGTTCACATCCAGGAATTGATGTCCGTGACGGAGAATGTTCTTTTCCTGCCACTAGTGAAGATAAGGGTAGGGGATGGCTTCAATCGGTACACCGCCGCCGACCTGTTTATAAACAGGAACAGGTAGAAGAGTGACCCCCAACCCGCCATAATCCTTCTTCATGGGGGGGCTGGAGCGTGGGCTCCCTCCTGCTGTTTTACCGTCACTCCGTCAATTTTTACCGATTAATATGGTTTCGTCGCTTTGAATTTGTATTACAGGCCGAGCAGGGAGGAACCCTTTCCCGCAGCCTTGCAGGATGCCCTTAATGGGGTGAAAAGGCTGAGAGAGCACATATTAGTAATTATTACTGATCCAAACCATATTGCTTTTTGTGGAGTTTCTTCAGGAACGCGTCTGGCATCGCTTGTGGCAACTTCCGGGAAAAATCAGAAATACATTGAGAACCGTGATCTCGATTTCTAAACTGGAGTGAAATGCGCCATCCATTTTCAAGGGGTAGTATGATCAATAGAATTTAGTGAAATAAGAAAGCCTGATCGACAACTTAACCGTTTTTCTTTGCGGAAAATCTGGGGAGATACCGGAAAGATATAGCCTGGAGTTATCCCTTGGATAAATAGACTGTGATACCTGCCCGACCCTTCTTCGGTATAGATCAGCCGATAATTGTGTCTCCCCTGAACAATCCATAGCCTATTTTATTAAGCTGTAGCAATGCAATGTTTATGGGAAATTTAAAATCTATGAGGGGAAATCCCACGTCTGGTTCAATAGGGCTCCGGACAGGACGGTGGCCATGGAGAAAATGGAGGAATTCCTGCTCAGTTTTATTAAATCTATTAGTGGCTCGATGCCCAAAAAGAACATAAATCATCAAATATGGAAAAGAAGAATGGAATTTATAACATAAGCCATAGGTAATGTTCCAATAAAGTGTGATCATGATGGAAATCAATTGGATATTGATAAGAATGTCGATCCATTTTCCGGAGGAAGAAAGTATGGCGAAGATAGTTTTTATAGGAGCGGGCAGTACGATATTTGCCAAAAATGTCATCGGGGATATCCTGCTGACCGAATCTCTCAAGGATTCAGAAATCCGTCTTTATGATATAAACGCGGTCAGACTGAACGATTCATACAAGATGATTTCCAATCTCAATAATTCCTTAAACGGCAACAAAGCGAAGATCACGACTTTTATGGGTGAGGAAAATAGAAAAAAAGCGTTTGACGATGCGGATTACGCGATTAATGCTATACAGGTCGGAGGATACGAACCCTGCACTATAAGGGATTTTGAAATCCCCAAGAAATACGGGCTCCGGCAGACAATCGCTGACACCTTGGGCATAGGCGGCATATTCAGGGGTTTGAGGACAATTCCAGTCATGATGGATATTGCACGAGATTTCGAGGATGTGAGCCCCGACGTGATATTACTGAATTATACGAATCCCATGTCGATAATCACGGGGAGCCTGCTAAAATACAGCAGTATTGCCACTGTAGGAT
>QKAI01000242.1 GCA_003246505.1 Spirochaetaceae bacterium
GGGGGGACCGGGAGGGGGCCCGAAGGCAGGGGGGAACCCTTCCCCTGGGGAGGAAAATGCGGGAGCGGCTTCCCCTCAATCCCCTCCGGGCGGCCAAGAACGGCCTTGTGGTGCTGAATACGATTCTGAGGCTCAGCGCCGAAGAGGGGGGCCTGACCCCGGTCATGGTCCACGGGATCTCCGACGATTTCGCCCGGCGCATCGAAAGGATGAAAGGCCAGGAGGAGGCGGAACGGCTGGGCGGTCATATGATCGATACCTACTGCGAGGCGGTCCACCGGTACAGCATGAGCAACCACAGCCGGACCGTCCGGGCCGCCTCCGACTACATACTCTCCCATCTGGACGAAAAACTCAGTCTGGCTTCGGTCTCGGAGAGCATCCCCGTTTCCCCCTCCAGCCTGGCCCGGCTCTTCCGCCGGGAGTACGGCCTGACCGTGGGCGAATATATCCGGGAAAAGAAGATGGAGGAGGCCCGCTACCTCCTCACCGGCACGGAGGATCCCCTGCCGGCCATAGCGGAGAGGCTGGGCTTCGACGATTCGGGATACTTCATACGCACCTTCCGCCGGACCACGGGGATGACCCCGGGGCGGTACAGGAACCTCAACGGGAGTAAATCCGGTCCAGAACCAGGGTGACATCCTTCCCGGCCTGTCCGTCCACGGCGGGGTCCCGCCCCTCCCCCAGGGCGGCGAGGAATTCCTCCACCAGGGGCAAATGGAGATTGGCCGGGGGCGGACAGGATTCGATCCTCTCCCCTTCCCCGGTCCTCACGATCAGGGCGTCCCCGTTCAGAACGGGAATATGCAGGCTCCCCTTTGTGCCGAAGATCTCCACGCTGTCCCGGGAGAAGAAGGAGGCGTGGGTGACCCGTATCTCCCCCATGACTCCCCGGTCGAAGAGAAGGGACACCCGGGCCGTATCCTCCACCTCCCGGTCATGGAAATGGAGATTGTAGATCTCCGAACTGATCTCCGCCGGCTTTCCGAAGAGGTTCAGCAGAACCTCTATCCGGTGGCATCCGAAGTCCATCATGGGTCCGCCCCCCGACTTCTCCCTTTCCAGAAGCCAGGCCCGGGGCTCCCCCGGTTTCCTGTCGAACCACTCCAGGGCCTGGATATCGGCCATGACCGGTTCCCCGATCTCCCCGGCGGCGAGAATCTCCTTGACCCGCCCTATCAGGGGGTAGAAGCGGCGGTAATAGGCCACCCCCAGCTTCACATGGGAGGATTCGCAGGCCCGGATGATCCGGTCGCACTCCGCCCCGTTCAGGGCCATGGGCTTTTCACAGAGCACGTGTTTCCCCGCCTCCGCCGCCGCCACGGCCTGCTCCGCGTGGAGGTGGACCGGGGTGGCGATGTAGACCGCGTCCAGCTCCCGGTCAAAGAGAAGATCCCTCCAGTCGGCGTACCACCGCCTGGCCCCGAACTCCCGGGCAAAGCTTTCCGCCAGGGTGGCATCCCGGCGGGCCACCGCGGCCAGTTCGCTTCCCGCCGCTCCGGCCAGGGCGGGTGCCACCCTCTTGCGTGAGATATCGCCGCATCCTATCAGTCCCCATTTAATACCGTTCATTCTTCCCTCCTCTCCCGCATATCCCCGGCGAAGGCCACCCCGTGCTTTCTCTGCCTCTTTATCTCGTACATGGCCTGGTCCGCCTTCTTCAGGAGCCCGGCCAGGGAGTCCGCATGGTCCGGAAAGAGGGCGACCCCAATGCTCGACTGCACCCCGCAGGTGATGTTCTGATAGGTCCGGGGACGGAGGATAGCTTCGGAGACCCGTTTGGCCAGATCCTCCAGATGGCTCTCCTCCCCCTTCAGCTGGAAGAGGACCACCAGCTCGTCCCCTCCTATCCGGGCGACCACATCGTCCTCCCGGATGACCCGGGTCAGATCCTCCCCCACCGATTTGAGAATGAAATCGCCGAAGTCGTGGCCGTAGGTATCGTTTATGATCTTGAAGTCGTTCAGGTCGATGTAGAACAGGGCGTAGCGGTACCCCATGGTCCGGTGCCTCTCCCGGCAGACCTCGAAATGGTTATTGAGATAATAGCGGTTGAAGAGAGAGGTCAGGGGGTCCCTCTCCGCCTTGGTCTGATGGAAGCTCTTCTCCCTCATCAGTTCTTCCTGCTTGCCCAGGACCCGGAGCATGCTCCGGGGGACCGAGTAGATCAGATAGCCGATGAGGAAAAGGTAGATATTCCGGTAGACCTGGCTCAGAACGTCCGCGGAGAGGCGGGCTTCGGAAAAGGGAAGATCGAAGAACCGGTGGAAATAAAAGTACAGCCCGTTCATGGCGGCGCAGCTTAGGAGGGTCGTATAAACGACAAGAACGCGGTCCATCCGCAGGGAGGCCAGAAACATGATGGCCGGATAGAGCAGCAGGGCGGCGGAGGTGGCCGTGAGGAGGGGGGAGTTGTTAAGGGCGTCTATGTAGTTATAAACGGTGAGGGAGAGGATGTTCAGGGTCACCGTGAAATAGCTGAAGAGGCGGACCGAACGGTTCCGGCGGATGACCTGTCCTAAAAAGGCGTTGTACAGCAGATTCACCGCGGAGAGAACCATCCCGGGCACGCCCGTCCGGTTTCCCTGGAACCGGAAAGTCATAAAACTCAGGAGAAGGATGACCGGGTAGACGAACCAGTTGATCTTCCAGTGGATCCGCTCACCCCGAAGGGACTCGGAGGCGAATAATTCACTGTAGCTGTCCTTTCCCATGGTCCGGTCTCCCTCCCCTATCTTAGACTCATGGGAGCCGGTTTTGCAAGGATAAAAAAGAAATTCCCCGCCCCGGGGAGTGCCGGTTCAGTCCGCCAGATCTTCGTGTCGGGAAATTTCCCCGTATCGTACCCCTCCGGGCCTCCGGCGCTCTCCCCCAGGTGCCTTCGCGTATCCTCGTCGAAGGCCCTTTTCATAATCCCTGTGAAGAGCTCCACGTCGGTTTCCCGGAACTCCTCGGATATTAATCCATCGTACTCTTCCATATCAGTCTCCTTTCCCGGACTTTTCCACGGGGGTCACCAGAAAGGTCAGGGTCAGTTCGGGATTCTCCGGCCGGTTCTGATACCATTCGTAGCAGGGCCGGCCGTAATCTATGGACCAGCCGCTGTGGGGAGCCCAGGACTCCCGCCACTTCTCCCATAAGGGGCCGATCTCCTCGGAGGAGCCGTAGTGCACGGTCACAGCGTAGAGCCCTCCGGGGAGGGGAATCTCTTCGAAAGGGTGATCCCCCCGGGGCGGTTCGGGG
>QKAI01000468.1 GCA_003246505.1 Spirochaetaceae bacterium
ATGGAATCCTACTTTCTGGACGGGGACAAGGGCGGGGACGGCCTGACGATCACGAAAAGGGAATTCCTCTACCGTCCCGTCAAGAGCCCCGACCGTTTCGTCCTTTTCCCCATGGAAGAGTGGGATGCCATGGGGAGGGACGAAAAGGGGACCTATCTGACCTAGGGCGTTTTAGAAACCGGAGACCATCACCGGGAGGGGTTCGCAGAACTCTACACCCGCTTGGCCGCTGCCGTTATAGCCCATGGCCCAGAGGGTGCCGTCGGTCTTCACTACCAGGGTATGGCCGCTGCCGGCGGACACGCCGCTGACGCCGGCCATGACCTGAACCGGCGACAGGATTCGCGGGGTATTCTCTATATCCCCTATCCCCAGCTGCCCGGAGGTGTTCGATCCCGTCGCCCAGAGGGTTCCGTCCGTCTTCAGGATCATGGTGAAGGAGCCGCCCGCGGAGACCGTCTGGACATCGGCCATGATCTGTACCGGCGTGGTATGGTTCGTCGAGTCCCCCGTACCGAGCTGGCCGTAATAATTAAATCCCGTGGCCCAGAGGGTGCCGTCGGTTTTGAGAATCACCGTGTGGCTGTAGCCGCAGGAAACCTGGGACACGTCGGTCATGATCTGGACGGGGGTGGACAGATTGCTGGTATTGCCGTTGCCGAGCTTCCCGTAGCTGTTCCATCCGGAAGCCCAGAGGGTTCCGTCGGTCTTAATAATAAAGGTGCTCCCGTTGCCCGCTTCGACCCGGCTGACCCCGGTCATGACCTGGAGGGGAGTGGAGACGGTGGTGGTATTGCCGTTTCCGAACTGGCCGAAATAGTTGGAGCCCGTGGCCCAGAGGGTCCCGTCGGTCTTCACCATCAGGGAGTGGTCATATCGGCTCGAGGCATAGCTGACATCGGACATGACCTGAACGGAAGAGGTCGGGATCTCCGTATCCCCGGTTCCCAGTTCCCCGTTATAATTCGAGCCTGTCACCAAGAGCCGGCCGTCGTTTTGCCTTATCAGGGTGTGGTAACCGCCGGGGGCGACGCTTTCTACGCCGGCCATGATCTCCACCGGGGTAATGGTGGTAACCCGGTCTCCGGTTCCGAGCTGGCCGTAGCTGTTGTTCCCGAAGGCCCAGAGAACGCCCCCGGTTTTCAGGTACAGGGAGTGGGATCCCCCGGCGAAGGCTTCGGTGACGCCGGAATCGATTTTTACCGGTTCAATCACATAGGTGTTCAGGATCCCCGCTCTGTACACGCGGCCGTCGCTTTTCACCAGGGTCGTCTCGTCGAACCCGGGGGCGACGCTGCGGATACCGGTCAGCACTTTCACGGGGACCGTCCTGTCCTCCGTGTCCCCGGTGCAGAGCTGGCCGTAGCTGTTCTCCCCCATGGCCCAGAGGGAGCCGTCCGTTTTCAGGAACAGGGAGTAGTAATAGCCGGCGAACACCTTGCTCACTTTATCCGTAAGCAGGACCGGTGTCAGCACGTCGTTCGTCTCCCCCGCGCTCCCCGTGCCCAACTGGCCGTAGTCGTTTTTTCCCGTCACGTAGAGGGAGTTGTCCCCTTTTATGATCAGGCTCTGCTGGTAACCGGCGGAAACGCTTTTCACATCGGCCATGATCTGGACGGGGCTGTTACGCTGCGTCGTATCCCCCGTGCCCAGCTGGCCGTAGGCATTGTATCCCATGGTCCAGAGGGTGCCGTCGGTCTTGACGATCATGGTATGGTTGTGGCCGGCGGAGACGCTTTCCACATCGGTCATGATCTGGACGGGGGTGCTTACATGGCTCGTGTTTCCCGTTCCGAGCTGGCCGTCGTTTCCCCGTCCGGTGAGCCAGAGGGTGCCGTCGGTCTTAAGAATGGCCGTGTGGTAATAGCCGGCGGCGACGCTCTCCACGTCGGTCATGATCTGCACGGGGGCGGACTCATCCTCAGAACGCCCCGTCCCGAGCTGGCCGTAACCCCCATCCCCGGTGGCCCAGAGGGTGCCGTCGGTTTTCAGTATCATGGTATGCTCCCTCCCCGCCGATGCGGTGAGGACTTCGGACATGAGCAGGGTGGGGGCCGACACATAGGTGTCCCCCGTACCCAGCTGGCCGCTCTGGTTCATGCCCCAGCCCCAGAGGGTGTTGTCGGTCATCACGGCGAGATAGAATCTTTCCCCCCCCGAAACCGTCCGGACCGTTACCGCATCAGCGGTACCGGATCCGTTATCCGAATTGAGAAGATCGCATCCCCCCAGGGTGAGTAGAAACAGTAAGCCGATGGCCGCCGGCCATAGTCTCAAAGCCTTTGAAACGTTCCTTTTCATGATAATTCCCCTTAAATATTTTTTGTAAGCCCCATGAGTGGGCTTCCGTTCCCCGGTTGTTAGGGCGCCAAGAGGTGAGCATAACCCTAATTCGGAACGGAATCGTCCGGAATGATATATCGGGACCTTTTTTTGGAAAAAAATCTTTCTCAGAGCCGGGTGACGGCCCTGAACATATTCAGCTTTTTCGCCGCCGAGCCCCCGGTCAGAGCCTCCAGGTGGTCCCGCATCTCCCTGCGCCGGGAATCGGTACTCTCCCAGGGGCATCCCGAAGGGGGAGGGAGGATCTCCTGCTCCCGGGCCCACCTTTCGATCAGCCCTTCCTGGGCCAGGATGAGGGGGCGGATGATCCTGAGCGTCCTCTCCCCTTCCAGGGGATAGTCCCGGCGGGGGAGGAGGGGATCGATGCGGCTCTGGTAGACCAGGTTCATGAGAAAGGTCTCCAGGCAGTCTTCCATGTGGTGGCCCAGGGCGACCGCGTCCCATCCTTCCCGGGCGGCGTGGGTGAGCAGGGCCTTGCGCCGGTGCCGGGCGCAGAGGGAACAGGTCATGTCCCGCTCCGGCGCTTCCAGGGGGATCTCCTCGTAGGGAAGATTCCACCGGCGGCAGAGGGCCCCGTTGTTCCGGGACAGGGCCTCCCCCTCCCAGGGGGCTTTCACATGGAGCGCCCCGACCGTGAAGGGCAGGGGGCCCGAGGCGCCCAGGGGCGTGAGAAAACGGGCCAGGGCCAGGGAGTCCTTGCCCCCGGAGAGGGCGATGAGTACCCGGTCCCCCTCCCCGATGAGCCGATACTCCAGGAGAGCCCTGTTTATGCGCTTGGGAAGAATCTTCTCCGGTTCCATCGGCCTATCATAGAGGATTCGGATCGTGTCAGGCAAGGGTGCCCGGGAGCTCCTTCGCCAGGGAGAGGGCCAGCACACCCATCAGCAGGGCCATGGCCAGATCCAGGGTCCTGCCGAAGCGGGGATCCCGGAAGAGGGGCGTGAGGAGCCTGCCCCCCAGGGAGAGGGTGAAGAACCAGAGGAAGGAGACCGTTACCGCCCCGCAGGCGAAGGCCAGTTTGTCCGGGCCGGCGAAGGGGCTGCTGATGCCCCCCAGGAGGATGACCGTGTCCAGGTAGACGTGGGGATTGAGCCAGGTCACCGCCAGGGTCAGTGCCAGGGCCGCACTCCCTGTCTCCGGGCCTCTCCCCCTTTCCTCCTCCCCCCGGGGGTTCAGGAAGTTACGGAACCGTCCGATCCCGTAGAGGGTGAGGAAGAGAACGCCCCCCGCCGTCCCGGCGAAGGTCAGGACGGGTCGGGAGGAGAGGAGCTCCCCTACGCCCAGCACTCCCGCGAATATCAGGATCGTGTCGCTGAGGCTGCAGACGAGGGGGATGGTCAGGAAAAACTTCCGTTCCATCCCCTGGGTGAGGACGAAGGCATTCTGGGCCCCTATGGCCATGATGAGGGAGGCGCTCGCGCCCATCCCGGTCAGGTAAGCGTTCATGGTTCCACTATAGGGGATTATAAGGCATTAGTGAAATTAATTGTTTTCATCATCCATTAGCAGTGCTAATATGGATTCATGTACGATTACCGATTGCTGGAAGCCCTGGTCGCCGTCTGGGATCAGGGGGGATTCGAACGGGCGGCGGATTTCCTGGGCCTGACCCAGTCCGCCGTTTCCCAGCGCATCCGCTCCCTGGAGGAGTCGGAAGGGCAAATCCTCATATCCCGCACTCTGCCGCCGGAACCCACGGGAAGGGGAAGGGAATTGATCAGGCTCAGCCGTAAAGTGAGCCTTCTGGAGGGGGATCTGGGCAGTGGGGAGAATGCCCGCACCCTGAGGGTGGGGGTCAACGCGGACAGTCTGGCCACATGGTTTCTGGAAGCGGCGGAGCCCTATCTTGCAGGGGGAAGACGGTTTCTGGATCTGAGGGTGGACGATCAGGACCGGACCCGGGAGATGCTCCGCCGGGGGGAGGTGGCCGGCTGCGTGGGCTCGGAGAGCCGTCCCCTCCAGGGCTGCGCCGCCGACTGCCTGGGCACCATGGAATACGCCCTGGTCTGCACTCCCTCCTTCGGGGAGGAGTGGTTTCCCCGGGGATTCACCGCCGAAGCCGCCGGCAGGGCGCCCGCGGTCGTCTTCAACAGGGAGGACCGGCTCCATGAACGGTTCCTGGGACGGCTTTTCCTCGGATTTTCCTTTCCCGGCCCGGTGCACTACATTCCCTCGTCGGAACAGTTTCTGAACATGATCCTCAGGAACAGGGCCTTCGGCGCCCTTCCCCTTATGCAGTGTTCCCCCTACCTGGAGGGAGATCTGAGGGAGCTGGCCGATTTCCGGATTCCGGTGGATCTCTACTGGCACCGGTGGAGCATGAACAGCGGGGATCTGGCCGATCTGACGGCCTGCCTGAAGGAGAGCTGCCGCTCCCTCCTCTATTAACATATGGCTTTTCCTCTTTACCTTATCGTGCTACTATGGCCTGCGGGGGAATCAGATGAAGAAGATAGGCCTGCTCGGCGGCATGAGCTGGGAGTCGACCTTGGAATATTACCGTCTCATCAACCGGGGCATCGCCGAGAGGCTGGGGGGAACCCATTCGGCTGAGTGCCTCCTCTACTCGGTTGATTTCGCCCTCATAGAGGAGCTGCAGGAGAGGGGGGCCTGGGAGGAACTTACCGCCCTGATGATCTCCCATGCCCGCACCCTGGAGAAGGGCGGGGCTGAGTGCCTTCTCATCTGCACGAACACCATGCACCTCATGGCCGGAGAGGTTCAGGACGCCCTGGGCATACCCCTCCTCCACATCGGGGACGTGACCGGGGAGGCGGTGAAGGGGACGGGCCTGGAAAGGGTGGGCCTTCTGGGAACCCGGCACACCATGGAAAGGGATTTCTACCGCCTCCGGATCGCACAGAAATTCGGGGTGGAGGTTCTGATACCCGAAGAGGAGGAGAGGGCCCTGGTGCACCGGGTCATCTACGGGGAGCTGGTGCGGGGGATCTTCACCGATCAGTCCCGGGCCTCTTTCCTCCGCATCATAGAAGCCCTGGGAGATCGGGGGGCCGGGGGTATCATCCTGGGCTGTACGGAGATACCCCTTCTGGTCAGGCCGGGGGACAGCGCGCTGCCCCTGTTCAATACCATGGAAATTCACGCCCGGGCGGCGGTTGACTGGGCTCTGGGAGAGTAGGAGAGAGATATGAGCGAAAATCAGCAGAAATCGAGTATTCAGATCGGCCTCCGGTCCTTCGTGACGGCCTGTTCCATCCTGTTGTCCCTGATGATCCTGTCGGGGATTCTCACCCGGGTCATCCCCTCCGGCCACTACGAGCGGGTGGAGGTGGAGGGACGGAGCATGGTGGTGCAGGACTCCTATGGGGTCACGGAGAAGGAGAATTATCCCGTCTGGCGCTGGTTCACCGCCCCGGCGGAGGTGTTCTGGGGGGACAACTGGCTCATGGTCCTGGTCCTCTCCCTCTTCATGATTTTCATAGGAGGAGCCTTCACGGTCATGGAACAGGGGAAGATCATCGAGGCGATTATGGCTCTTCTCATAAACCGATTCAGAAAAAGGAAATACCTCCTCATGGGAGTGATCATGTTCGTCATGATGTTCCTCGCCTCGGTGATCGGCATCTACGAGGCCATGATACCCACCATCATCTTCATCGTTCCCCTCTCCCTGGCCCTGGGCTGGGACTCCCTGGTGGGGCTGGGCATGACCCTTCTGGCCCTCTCCTTCGGTTTCTCCGCCGCCGTGACCAACCCCTTTACCATCGGGGTGGCCCAGAATCTGGCGGACCTGCCCCTCTTCTCCGGCTCCTGGCTGCGGGTCATTTTCTTCGCGGTCATCTACATCCTGGGCTATCTTTACGTCTACCGCTACGCCCGGAAGATCGAGAGGCATCCGGAAAAATCCCTCTCTTATAAAGAGGATGAGCTGATCCGCCACCGCTACTCCGCGGAGAAGCTTCTGGCCAACCTGGAACAGGCCCAGGACAAAAAGATGAAGAGGGCCATCGTCAGCTTCTCCGTCTGCCTCATCCTGGCCCTGGCGGTTCTCTTCGCGGCGGCCCTGAGCCCGGCCATTCCCACGGATTACGCCTTTCCCGTCCTCTCCCTGCTGTTTCTCTTGGGGGGCATCCTGGCGGGCCGGGCCGTGGGTATACGGGGTATGAAGCTTCTCCGGACCCTGGCCGGCGGGGGCTTGAGCATGGCTCCGGGTATCCTTCTCATCGTCATGGCCATGAGCATTCCCCACATCATGACCCGGGGCGGGGTGATGGATACGATCCTCTTCCGGGCCGGACAGATCATCCAGGGGACCGGCCTCTACGCGGCGGGGTTCCTGGTCTACCTCCTGACCCTCATCCTGAATTTCTTCATTTCCAGCGCCTCCGCCAAGGCCTTTCTGGTCATGCCCATACTGGTGCCCCTGGCGGACCTTCTCCATCTGACCCGCCAGACGGTGATTCTGGCCTTCGATCTGGGGGACGGCTTTTCCAACATCATCTTCCCCACCAACGCCCTGCTGCTCATCGCCCTGGGCTTTACCAGCATAAGCTATACCCGCTGGATCCGGTGGACATGGAAGGTGCAGCTAATCATTTTCGGACTTTCCATGACCTTTCTGGCCTTCGCCGTGAAGATCGGGTTCGGCCCTTTTTAACGATCTGTTGTTAAAGGGCTAACGGTACATTAATAATTTTCTGCCATTCTTTTCTCCATAATTTCGCCGGAATTCCGGCGGGGAGGAAAGAATGAAAAGAAAAATCTGGACAGCATCGGCCCTTATGGCCCTGGGCGCTCTGCTCTGGTCCAACGGATCGGGGGAAGTGGAAAAGGCCGATTCCGCCGCCGCTAAGGCGCAGGGGCCCATCGAAATCACCTGGTGGCACGCCATGGGCGGCGCCAACGGGGAGAAGATCGATCAGATCGCCTCCGATTTCAACGCATCCCAGAACGAGTTCAAGGTCATTCCCGTTAACAAGGGAAGCTATTCCGACACCATGACCGCGGGAATCGCCGCCTTCCGTTCCGGGGAACAGCCCCATATCATCCAGGTTTACGAAGTGGGAACCGGAACCATGATGGCCGCCAAGGGGGCGATCAAGCCCGTCTACGAAGTCATGAAGGAGGGGGGCGCCGCCTTCGATCCCTCCGCCTACCTGGCCACGGTCACCGGTTACTACACCACCGCGAAGGGGGAGATGCTTTCCATGCCCTTCAACAGCTCCACCCCGGTTATGTACTACAACAAGGACGCCTTCGCCGCCGCCGGTCTGGATCCGGAAAATCCCCCCAAGACCTGGGAGGACGTGGAAAAGGTATCCCGCATCCTCGTGGACAGGGGCGTGGTTTCCGCCGGATTCACCACCACCTGGCCCTCCTGGCTGATGGTGGAAAACTTCAGCGCCATCCACAACATCCCCCTCTCCACCAAATCCAACGGATTCGAGGGCATGGATGCGGAGTTCCTTTTCAACAAAACCCTGGTCGTGAAGCAGCATGAGATGCTCGCCAAATGGCAGAAGGAAAATATCTTCAAGTACGGCGGAAGGGCCAGCGCCGCGGGCCCCCTCTTCAACACGGGGGAAGTGGCCATGACATTCGGCTCCTCCGCCGGCTACTCCGGTTATAAGCAGAACTGCGACTTCAGCTTCGGCACCTCCCCTCTTCCCTACTGGGCCTCCGAGGTGAAGGGCATCCAGAACTCCATCATCGGCGGAGCCTCCCTGTGGGTCTTCGAAGGGCACAGCGCCGAAGAGTACAAGGGGGTGGCCCGGTTCTTCAACTACCTCTCCAGCGCCGAGGTACAGGCCGACTGGCACCAGTTTACCGGCTACCTGCCCATTACCTACGCCGCCTACGACCTGACAAAGAAACAGGGCTACTATGCCGCCAATCCCGGTACGGAGGTCGCCCTGATCCAGATGACCACTAACCAGCCCACGGCTAACTCCAAGGGTCTCCGCTTCGGAAGCTACAACCAGATCCGGGACATTATCAACGACGAGCAGGAAGCCATTTTCTCCGGCGAAAAGACCGCCCAGCAGGGGCTGGACGACGCGGTAAAGAGGGCCAACGAACTTCTGAGGCAGTTCGAGAAGGCTAATAAATAGGAACTTAATTTCTCACAGAGTGCACAGAGGCCGCAGAGGGAAAATGCTTTGCGGTCTCTGTTTCTTTCTTTATTTCGAAGGGATATTTTTATGCGTGATAAACAGATAATTTATAAGAGCCCGGTGCTGCCCTATCTTCTGATATTGCCGGAGCTGGTCATCATCCTCCTTTTCTTCTTCTGGCCCGCGGCGCAGGCTTTCTATCAGTCCTTTCTGAGGGAGGATCCCTTCGGACTGAGTTCCACCTTTATCTGGTTTGAGAACTACCGGTACGTTCTGACCGATCCCTTCTATCTCTCCTCCCTGAAGACGACCTTCTTCTTTACCCTCTGGGTCACCCTTTTCACCATGGTCTCCGGACTGGGGCTGGCCTGGCTGGTGTTTCAGCTGAAGGAAAGGGAGACCTACCAGACCTTTATCATCTGGCCCTACGCCCTGGCTCCCGCCGTGGTGGGGGTCATCTGGTACTTCATCTTCAATCCCACCCTGGGAGTCCTACCCTGGGTGCTCTCCCTTTTCGGGGGGAACTGGGATCCCAAGCTCCTGGGAAAACAGGCGGTCCTCATGGTGGTCATTGCCCTCTCCTGGAAACAGATCAGTTACAATTTCCTTTTCTACCTGGCCGGGCTGGAGGGAATACCCAAATCCTATACGGAGGCGGCCATGGTGGCCGGGGCCTCCCGGTCCCAGATCTTCTTCCTCATCATCCGGCCCCTTCTGGCGCCGACCACCTTCTTCCTTCTGACCATGAATATGCTCTACACCCTCTTCGACTCCTTCGGGACCATCCACAACCTGACCCACGGGGGACCGAATCACGCTACGGAGAACCTGGTTTACAAGGTCTACGCCGACGGGTTCATCGGACTGAATCTGGGGGCGTCCTCGGCCCAGTCGGTCATCATCATGGTCATGGCCGTGGCTCTGACCCTCTTCCAGTTCAAATTCACCGACAAGGGGGGCAGGGCATGAAGGACAGAATCGGTCTCATCGCCATCCGGGTATTCGTCATTTTTGCCATACTGGTCATGTTCTTTCCCGTCTACATGACCTTCGTGGGGGCGTCCCACTCCATGACCGCCCTGCTCAAAAAACCGGTACCCCTTATTCCGGGCCCCTATCTTCTTCAGAATCTGAAGATAGCCCTCCTGGCGGGAACCAGATCGGCGGGTCAGTTCTCCGCCTCCGGGCTGACCATGCTCAAAAACACCCTGATCATCACCCTGGGCATCACTTCGGGAAAACTGGTGATCAGCTTCCTCGCCGCCTACGCCCTGGCCTATTTCGACTTCCGGGGGAAGGAGGTCTTCTTCTGGATGGTGATCATCACCCTCATGCTCCCCCTGGAGGTGCGCATCATCCCCACCTACGAAATCACCGCCGCCCTGGGGCTTCTGAACAGCTTCCCCGGCATCATTCTCCCCTCCATCGCCTCCGCCACGGCCACCTTCCTCTACCGGCAGACCTTCAAGGGCCTCCCCGAGGAGATAACCGAAGCGGCCATGATCGACGGGGCGGGTCCCCTCTCCTTCATGGTGAGGATCCTCCTGCCCATGACCCGGACCGTCACGGCCGCCCTGATCGTCATCCAGTTCATCTACGGCTGGAACCTTTACCTCTGGCCCCTTCTCATCACCACCGATCCCGGTCTCCATCCCATCGTGGTGGGCATCTACAACATGCTCAACGCGGGGGACCAGCAGGCGGAGTGGAACGTGATGATGGCGGCCACCCTCGTGGCCATGATTCCCCCCATCCTCATCATCGTCACCATGCAGAAGCAGTTCATCCAGGGCATGAACGAGAGGGAGAAGTGATTTGGTTACGGGTTACGGGTTACGGGCGAATCTGTGACGGGGACAAAAAAAAATTGTGATTACATTCCTTTTCCCCTATACTGGAAGTAATAACTTAGGGAAAAGGGAAGGACGGAATGGAAAAGAACGTGGGATTTGTCTCCTTTCGCATCGCCGGAACGGACGGGGTGAGCCTGGAAATCGAGAAATGGGCCGAGGTTCTGGAGAACATGGGCTGCCGGTGCTTCTACCTGGCGGGGGAACTGGACCGGCCGGAGGAGCGGAGCATGCTCTGCGAGGAGTTCCATTTCCAGCATCCGGAGATGAAGGAGCTCTATAATCGGTGCTTCACCCGGGGAGGGAGGCCGGAGGAGCTGACCGGGGAGCTGCACAAATGGCGCAAAACCTTCAAGGAAGTGCTCTACCGCTTCGTGGACCGGTTCAAGATAGACCTGCTCATTCCTCAGAACGCCATCACCATCCCCCTGAACGTCTCCCTGGGGATGGCCCTGACCGAATTCATCGCCGAGACGAACATCCCCGTCATCGCCCACCACCACGATTTCTTCTGGGAGCGGAAGCGCTTTCTTACCAACTGCATCTGGGATATCATCAACGCGAGCTATCCCCCCCATCTGCCCAACATCCAGCACGTGGTCATCAACACCTCCGGGCAGAACCAGCTGGCCCTGCGGACGGGGATCTCCTCCACCCTCATCCCCAACGTGATGCCCTTCGAGAAGGAGCCCCCGGGAAAGGACGAATATAACGGCGACATCCGACGGGCACTGGGGATTGAGGATGATGAGCTCCTGATTCTCCAGCCCACCCGGGTGGTGCAGAGAAAGGGGATCGAACACGCCCTGGAGATGGTGTCGCGCCTTAAGAGAAAGGCGGCCTTCGTCATCTCCCACGCCTCGGGGGACGAGGGATTCGAATACGAGCAGAGGGTGAGGGAGTATGCGGAGATGCTGAAGGTGAGGGCCATCTTCGTGGTGGATCTGATCCGGGACAAGCGGGGGACCACTCCGGACGGGCGCAAGATCTACACCCTGGAGGATATCTATCCCTATGCGGATTTCGTCACCTACCCCTCCCTTATAGAGGGCTTCGGCAACGCCTTTCTGGAGACCATCTGGTTCCGTAAGCCGATTCTGGTGAACAACTACTCCATCTACTCCACCGACATCAAACCCAAGGGATTCGAGGTGGTGGAGATTGATGATTATGTGACCGACAGGACGGTGCAGGAAGTGACCTACCTCCTGGATCATCCGGAGGAGGTGGCCCGCATTACCGACAGAAACTACCGGCTGGCCCTGCGCTACTACGGCTACACCATCGTGGCAAACAAGCTTAAAAGCCTCATGTGCCACTTCTTCGGCGACTCCTGCCCCTAGGTCTGAGAGTCTACTCCTTGAGGGAACCCGCGGCGAATCCCTTCTTTATCTGCTTGCTGAAGGCGGCGTAGAAAAGGAGGATGGGCACGGTTCCGTACATGAGGGCGGCGAACTGCACCCCGTAGTCCCGGGCGGTGGTGCCGGCGAAGGCGTTGATCCCCGCGGGCAGGGAGCGGACCGCCTGGCGGCTGGTCAGAACCATGATCAGGACGAATTCGTTCCAGTTCCCCAGAAAGCAGTAGATGAGCATGGTGGCCATGACCGGGGCGGACATGGGGAGCACGATGCGCCAGAAAATGCCCATGTAGCCGGAGCCGTCTATCAGGGCCGCCTCCTCCAGGGAGTCGGGAATGCTTTTGAGGTAGCTCGTGGCCAGGAAGAGCTGGAAGGGCAGTCCCAGGGCCACGTAGGGAATAAGGACTCCCCACCGGGTGTCGTCAATGCCCACGGCGCTCTCCAGAACGAAGAGTGGCACCAGGATGGAGTGGAC
>QKAI01000401.1 GCA_003246505.1 Spirochaetaceae bacterium
GGAGGAGGACCGGGACCGGTGGCTCTACGAGACGGATGGTCTGATCCTTACGGTGGACGACAACACCCTCCACGACGAGATAGACAGCCGCTGGGTGGTTGACCACCACCACCACTACGCCATAGCCCTCAAGCCCCCCGCGGCGGGCAAGGAGTCCTCCCTCGCCTCGGTGGAGTGGCAGATCAGCCGTCAGGGGAACCTGATACCCGTGGCTGTTTTCGAACCCATAGAGCTGGGAGGGGCCACCCTGGAACGGGCCAGCCTCCACAACGCCCAGTTCGTCCGGGACCTCATGCTCCTCCCCGGGGACAGGCTCCTCATAGAGCGAGCCAACGATGTCATTCCCTATGTGCGGGCCAATCTCTCCCGGGAGGACCGGAGCCGGGATACCTTCATCGATCCCCTCATCCCCCGTCGCTGCCCGGTCTGTTCCTCCCCCCTGGAGGACCGGGGCGTCCAGCTGCACTGCACCAACAGGGAGTGTCCGGAGAGGAGAATACAGTCCATTCTCTACTGGGTGAGGCAGAGCGATATGGAACAGATCGCCGAAGGGACCATCCGCCAGCTCTACCGGGAGAGGAAGGTCCTTTCCATCAAGGATCTCTATACCCTCCGGGAGGAGGATTTCGCGGGGCTCGATGGTTTCGGGGAGAAGAAGACCGCCAACTTCCTGGGCCAGGCGGCGTCGAAGAAGCGCATGACCGCCCCGGAGCTGATCGGCAAACTGGGGATTCCCCTGATTCAGCAGAAGGCCCTGAAAAAACTGGGTATTGGATCCCTGGAGGATTTCCGGAACTTTTCCGACGACAGTTACATCATCGGTCAGAACCTCATGGCCTGGCGGGATGACAGGGAGAACCGGGAGTTTCTGGAGGAACTCCTGGAAATCATCACCGTGGAGGATGCCCAAGCCGGGGAAGGACTCGGAGAGATATGCATGACCGGCAAGGGCCCCCTGGGACGGAAGGAACTGACCGATATCGCCGAAAAAAGGGGTTATACCGTGGGATCGGCGGTGACCAAAGAGACGGTGATGCTGGTCTGCGAAGACCCGGAGGGGAACAGTTCCAAACTGCAGAAGGCCCGTAAAAGCGGCATACCCATCGTCAGCTACGGGGACTTCCTTAAATAACGGCGGACTCCCAGCCAGAGAAAGCCCTTCGTTTCCGCTTCCAGATCGAATTCGGGGGCAGGCCTGTGATTCGCCAGCAGGGTTTCGAAGTCATACCCCTGGGGGATGAGGAACTTTTTCCCCTTCCCCGGGGTCAGGGCCTTTCGGGGACAGCCGTAGAGACAGTTCAGGCAGAGGGTGCATAAGTCGCCGAACCGGGGCCGCTTCTCTTCCATTAGAATATTGCCCACCGGGCAGTTCCTGGCGCAGACACCGCAGCCGTTGCAGCTTTCCCCCACCCGGATATTCCTTCCGAAGGATCGGGCGGCGCGCAGCTCGAACCGGGAGAGAAGGGAGATGAACCGGTTCAGCGGATCCGCCCGCTTCAGATTTACCGTTCCCCCCAGAATCTCTGTGCAGAGGGACTCGATTTTCTCCGGGAGAAGATCCAGGAGACTGTCTGTCAGAATCGGTTTTGTGGCTACGATCCAGTTGGAGGGCATGACGATCATCCCCTCGTGGAAGAGGGAATAGGATCTCCTCCGGAGGATTCTTTTCGCCCAGACCCGGCAGGCCAGATTGGGAGTGACCTCACCGCCTCCGGAGACGGAGATTACCGATGCGGGGATGCCCTCTGCGTGATGTCTCTCCCGAAGCCATCGGACAACGGGGCCGGGCGGATTTCCCGCATAGACCGCATAGATAAGGATAAGGAGATCCTCCCGTTCATCTTTCTGAGGATTCCCCTTTCCAATGCGGGTCATCCGGACCGACTGCCCCTTCCCTTCCAGTACGCTGCGAAATTGCTCCGCCACATACTCCGTACTTCCCGTACCGGAAAAATAGGCGATATGGATGTTCATGGTCCCTCCCCTGAAGAATATAGTCCCCGTAGCATTTTTTCCCCCAGCCGGAAGAGGGGGTTAAGAAGAGCCAGAAGGGTCAGGGAGAAAAGGACCACCCACAGGATAAGAAGGAACGGTTTAGTCAGCGCCCTGTAGGGTCCAAGGAGAAGCCACAATCCCATGGGGACGTTCAGGAGCATGCCCGTTCCCGTACCCGGAGCATAACGTCTCTCCGCCAGGGTGGCGAGCAGATGGGGTATCAGAGCGTTCAGGACCATGGTGCCCACGAATCCCAGGTAGAGATATCGGATAGCCGCCAGGGAGGATCCTGCGACCAGATTCAGAAAAGTCAGTAAGACACCCAGGGAAGAGACCACCATGAGCCCGAAGAGGAACCCCCCTTTCCCGATTTTTCTCCTGTACCGGGAAGAGCCATCAGCCCAGAGGGGCATCAGAAGGGCTTCTTCCAGATTGTGAAGACAGAAACCGAAGAGAAACAGCAGCTCCACCATAAATCCCTCCTCCCCCCGGGGAATCCCGTCAGAAGACCCGCATTCTCCCGAAGGGGTAGAGCAGGAACCGGAGGCGGCCGTGGATCAGATTCAGGGGGATCGTATGGGGAAGCCAGCTCTCCCCGGCGCGGCAGGAGAAATCACCGGTATCCCGGCTGTCCACAGGTTCCAGGGAGTAATCTCCCCCCAGACGGGAATCCAGGGAGTCGTAACGGTTATCCCCCAGAACGAAATATTCATTTTTGGGAAAATAGACCCCTTCCTCCGCAGGATAGGCGGGGAAATTCGCCTCGTCAAAGGGAGTGAAGATACCGATTCCCTGGGTGTAAACGGATATTTCGGTCAGGCCCCTGATATAATCCTCCGTCAGATCGGGGTTGTCCAGATCAACCATCCCCTCGGCCAGTTCGTTGTAGAGTTCCAGGCGCAGAACCTTGTAGAGCAGATTCAGGCGGACCATGAAATCCTCATAGGGGGAGGGGTCGGGGCCCAGGGTTCCCCCGTAGCGCAGCTGATCCTCCAGATATCCGGGGGAACCCATTTCACGGGCGATGAAAACCACCAGATCGGAAATCTCCTCATAGAGGACGGTGGATGCGTATCCTTTGATAAGCAGTCTCCAGTTGGTGTAAAGGTAGTCCCTGTCCTGGGCGGACAGGTTCATAAGCTTCGCCCGGTTATAGAGAAAGATGGAGAACTGGTAGAGATTCTGTTTGACCGAAAGGGGATCCCGGTCATCCAGATAGGTTGCC
>QKAI01000278.1 GCA_003246505.1 Spirochaetaceae bacterium
ATCAGGGTGATAAACAGGAAAGCGAAAAGTACTATAACGTTAAAAAGAATAAAGATTGTCTTAAATTTCATGCCCGATTCTCCTATAATATAAGTAACCCTTGATCATGTTGCAGTTTAGTGTATTTTATCAAGGTGGTCAACGCAGAATCAATCCACCGGGGAGCAGGGTAAAATGAATGTGGTTAATGTGAAAGAGATGAAGGCCGGCACCTACTACGAGTCGCCCCTGTACCTGGATTCCGGTTTCATGGTTCTTTCCGGGGACCTGTCCGTGACCGACGACCTCCTGCAGCTGCTGAACCGGTGGCAGTACACGCGCCTCTTTACGGAGGGTTCCCCCGCCCCGAGCGATTTCTCCGCCACCAACGCCCTGACCGGCGCCTCCCTCGATGAGGACGAGAAGGAGAAGGAGGGGCTGATCAACGCCCAGAAATCCTACAACAAATACCTGGATTTCGCCGACGATTTCTACCAGAAATTCCAGCGGACCAACAATATCAACCTTGCCGCCCTGACCGATTTTATCAAAAGCATCATCGCCATGGTCAAGGAGAACGAGGTGTATATCCTCCGTTTCTCCGATCTGAAGAATGAGAAGAGCCGCCCCTATTTCATCACCCATGCGGTGAGATCCACCATCATCGCCCTGACCATCGCCGCCAAGCTCAAGAATCCCCGCATCGCCCCCCACAAGGTCATCGAAGTGGGCATTTCCTGCATGCTCCATGAGATAGGCATGCTCCAGATCCCCCCGGACATCTATAACAAGGAGGGGACCCTGACCCCGGAGGAGAAGAAGACCATCTCCCTCCATCCCCTTCTGGGATACCGCATGCTCAAGGAGCTGAAGGAGCTCCAGCCCCCCCTCTCCCAGGATATCCTCCAGGGGATACTGGAGCACCACGAGAGGGAGAACGGATCCGGCTACCCCCAGAGCCTGCAGGGAGGGCAGATCTCCCTCTACGGGAAGATCATAGGCATAGCCTGCAGCTACGACGCCCAGATATCCTCCCGCCCCTTCCGCAGCGAGAAGGACGCCCACACGAGCCTGGCCACCCTGCTCAAGGAGATGGAAAGGCTCTACGACCGGGACATTCTTCTCCCCCTCCTGGAAGCCCTCTCCCTCTTTCCCATCGGCTGCTACGTGATCATGAAGAACGGGGCCATAGGGGTGGTGACCAAGACGAACAGCGCCAAGCCCCGCTACCCCATCGTCAAACTGATCGTGGACGAAAGCCGTAACGTCTATAAGGAGCAGCCCCTTGTCCAGACCTCGGAAGAGGAGAACGGCAAGATCGTCCGGGTCCTCACCACCACGGAAGTCATGAGCCTTAAGGAGAAGGGGGTTCTGAGATGAGTTACCACGGAAAAAAGCTGACCCTCACCGTGCCCGGCCGGAAGGAGCCACTCTATCCCCGGGGAGGGGAACCCTTTGAGGCGTTCCTGCCCGGGGACATGGCAGAAAGGGAGGGCTACCCCCTCATCGCGGTGAAGGTCAACAATCAGACCCTCTCCCTCAAGCAGAGGATCGATATCAACGGGGAGCTGAAGCCGGTATACCTGAGCGGGAGGGACGGGCTTAACGTCTACCGCCAGAGCCTCTGCTTCCTGACGGAGATGGCCTTCCACCGGCTCTATCCCCAGGGGGATCTGGTCATTGACCACTCCCTGGGCAACGGCTTCTACTACCACCTGGAGGGGGAGAGGCCCTCCCCGGAGGAACTGGTGCCCCGCCTGTCCGGGGAGATGAAAGCCATCGTGGAGAAGGATCTTCCCATCGATCTCTTCCACCTGAGCTATCCGGAGACCCTGGAGATGATCCGGAGGCGGGGGGGAGCGGAGAAAACCCTCCAGCTCATGGCGGGATTGAACAAGCCGCGCATCACCATACTGGAGTGCGGCGGATACCGGTCCATCTTCCACGGCCCCCTGGTCGCTTCCACGGGCATCCTGACCCACTGGGAACTGACCCGCTACGCCGACGGGTTCCTCCTGCGCTTCCCCCCCTCGCGCACCCCCATGGAGATGGCCCCCTTTGTGGACGAGCCCAAGCTCTTCTCCATCTATCAGGAGCACAAGAAGTGGGGAAAGGTCATGGACATCCACTGCGTGGGCCAGCTGAACGGCCTGGCCATGGATAAGAAAAAAAGGGAGTACTTCATCCTGGCCGCGGAAACCCTCCACGAACAGAAAATGAGCGATATCGCCCATAAGATCAGCCGCCGGGAGGGGGTTAAGATCGTTCTGGTGGCGGGGCCCTCCTCCTCGGGGAAGACCACCTTCACCAAGCGCATGGCCATCAACCTCCAGGCCCAGGGCTACGATCCGGTGATGATCTCCCTGGACGATTACTACCTGCCCCATGATCAGACCCCACTGGACGAGGAGGGAAAGCCGGACTACGAGGCCCTGGAAGCCCTGGACGTTCCCCTTCTGAACCAGAACCTGCTGGATCTGCTGGCGGGCGAGGAGGCGGAGATACCGGTCTTCAACTTCAAGAAAGGGGGACGGGAGGAGAAGGGACGGCTTCTGAAGCTGCGGGAGAACTCCCTGCTTATCATGGAGGGTATCCACGGTCTGAACGAGAAGCTGACCGGACGGATTCCCCCGGAGAGGAAATTCAAAATCTACATATCCGCCCTGACCCAGCTGAATCTGGACGACAACAACCGGATCTCCACCACGGACAACCGGATGATACGGCGCATGGTACGGGACTACCAGTTCCGGGGCTACACCGCCCATACCACCATCCGCATCTGGCCCTCCGTGCGCCGGGGGGAGCGGAAGAACATCTTCCCCTACCAGGGGGAGGCGGACGTGATCTTCAACTCCGCCCTGGACTATGAGCTGGGTGTCCTGAAGGGTCTGGCCGAGCCCCTTCTGCGCAGCGTCAAACCCACCGAGGAGGAGTACAGCGAAGCCTGCCGGCTCCTTGCTTTTCTGAATTATTTCATACCCATCCCCTCCGAGGCGATACCCAACCTCTCCATCCTGCGGGAATTCGTGGGGAACAGCGGCTTCAAGTATTAAAGGGGATAGGGAACAGCGGAAAGGAGGAGTCTTTCCTCTTCTTCCTTATATTTACTGTTAATGGGTATAATGGCCTTGCGGTTCGCCCAGGGGACCCCGAGGGGGGCCTTGATGAGGGCGGCCAGGGCCTTTTCGTCTTCCGGCAGTTCGGGAAACAGGGTGGCGTAGGTCCCCAGGGT
>QKAI01000463.1 GCA_003246505.1 Spirochaetaceae bacterium
AGGTCTTCCGGGGGGTCGCCCGGGAAGTGGCCTCCGTGGAAAAGGACCGGGGGCTCTGGGAAAACCGCTTCCACGATGAGATCGCTTCGGGGCGACTGATCCCCGCCGGCCGCATACTGGCCAACGCCCGTCCGGACAGCCCCATGAAGAACTACAACAACTGCTTCACCATAGACATAGAGGACTCCCTGGAGAAGATTTACGACTCCCTCAAGGAGGACGCGGTGATCAGCAAGATGGGGGGCGGGGTAGGATTCGACGTCTCCAAGCTGCGGCCCCGGGATGAAAACCTCTCCCGGGGGGGCGTCTCCTCGGGTCCCCTCTCCTTTCTGAACATCTTCGACCAGTCCGCCAAGACGATCATGACCGGGGGCCACCGCCGTTCCGCCCACATCGCCCTCATGGATATCAGCCATCCGGACGTGGAGGAATTCATCACCGTCAAGCAGGGGGACCGGAATAAGCAGCTGACCCAGTTCAATATCTCCGTCAAGGTGGGGGACGACTTCATGAAAGCCGTGGAGGAGGACGGGGAGTGGGACCTGGTCCACGGGGGGAAGGTCTTCCGGACGGTGAAAGCCCGGGACCTCTACGACAAGCTGGCCCGGAACAGCTTTATCCACAACGAGCCGGGAATTTTCTACGCCGACCGGGTGGAACGGTTCAACAACGGTTACTGGGCCTTCAAAATGGACCGGGTCAATCCCTGCGGGGAACTGGTCATGCCCTCCTACTCCCTCTGCTGCCTCGCCTCGGTGAATCTGGGCGCCTTCGTCACCGATCCCTTCACCGATGGGGCCGCCTTCGATTATGAAGCCTTCCGGGAGACCGTGGCCGTGGGCATCCGCTTCCTGGACAACGTTCTGGACGTGACCGCCTACCCCCTGGAGAAGATCGAGACCTTCTCCCGCCGGTGGAGGCGGATCGGCCTGGGGTTCACCGCCCTGGGGGATACCCTGGCCATGCTGGGCATACCCTACGGTTCGGAGGACTCCCTGATTGCGGCGGGGGAGATCGCCCGGAATCTGCGGGACGCCTCCTACAGGGCTTCCGCGGATCTCGCCGAAGAGAAGGGGCCCTTTCCCGCCTTCGACGGGGAGAAGCTCCTGGAGGCGGAATTCATAAAGACCCTGCCCGGGGATCTGAGGGAAAGAATCGGCCGGAGGGGGCTCAGGAATATCCAGATGAACACGGTGGCCCCCACGGGGACCATCTCCCTGTCGGTGGGGCAGAACTGCTCCAGCGGCATCGAGCCCATCTTCGCCCTGCAGTACGACAGGAACATCCGCACCGGCGTGGGGGACGAGACCCGGAAGGAGACCGTCTACGACCGGGCCTGGCTTCTCTATAAGGAAATGTTCCCCGAAGCGTCCATTGAGGATAAGCCTGACTTTTTCACCACCGCCACCGAAATAGATCCCTACCGGTCCATCGACCTGCAGGGGACGGTGCAGAAATTCGTGGACCACAGTATTTCCAAAACCCTCAATCTGCCCCTGGGGACCGATTTCGGGGAGTATAAAAACCTGTTTTCCTACGCCTTCAGGAAGGGACTGAAGGGGTTCACCACCTTTAATCCGGAGGGGAGCATGCAGGGGATCCTGGAGTACCGGGACGAGAAGAAGAAAACCCGCATCAGCCGGGAACTAGCCCCGGACCGGCCCCGGGAGCTGCCCGCCCACATCCACCGGATCAAGGCGGACGGCCGGAGCCGCCTCATCGTGACGGGGATTCTCAAGGGAAGTCTCTACGAGCTTTTCTGCATCGACGAGCCGGAGGAGCTCTTCCCCCTGGCCGACCGGGTCAACGGGAAGGTCATCAAGGTCCGCTCCGGCCGGTACGATCTGATCGCCGAAGGGGAGAAGCCCTTTGTCCTGGAGGATTTCACCAACGCCTACGACTCCACGGACAGCTCCCTGGCCCGGTTCATCTCCATGGCCCTGCGCCACGGAACGCCTCTCCAGTTCATCGTGAACCAGCTGACCCGGGACAAAAACTTCGTGGGATTCGAACGGACCGTTTCCCGGGTGATCAAGGGATACATACAGGACGGGGAGGAGGTGGTGGCCGGCCAGAAGGAGTGTCCCGACTGCGAATCGGGCCTGGTCTTCCGTGACGGCTGCGTCACCTGCCCCGAATGCGGCTGGAGCAAGTGCTCCTGACCTATTCCACTCTTACCCGGGCGCTGGAACTGGTACGGATTTCCTGAACCGTCCGGGCGGAGGGATCCCCGTGGAGGACGAGGAGGCTCGAGGAGCTCAGGTCTCCCCAGGCCTCCACCTCCCCGGATATGCGGAATTCCTGCTTGCTGGAGCTGCTTCCTTTGATCCGGAAGGCATGGGTAACGAGAAAATCCTCCCCGTAGAAGCCGCTGGAACTGGTCAGGTCCGTTATCAGTTCCGATGCGGATCCCCCTTCGAGGGAAACCCGGGAGCTTGAGCTAAGGCTCACCTTAAGGGTGTCGCAGATCAGTTCCTCCGCCCCGATGCGGGCGGAGCTGCTCCCTTTCAATTCCACCGCGCCGGCCCTCACCCCCCGCAGGGTTATGCGGGAGGAACTGCTCCCGTCCACCAGGAGATTCCCCGCCTCGCCGGAGAAGCTTACCTCTATGGAGCTGCTGGAGGAGGCCTCCAGCCGGGAGGGAAGGCCGGGGAGGGTGACCGTGGCCCGGTGGGGTTTGAAATCCAGATTCATCCCGATGCGCGGTTCCACCCCGAAGCGGAGCTGGTCCCCGTCGTAGAAGAGCCAGCCCTTCCTGTCTCCCCCGTGGTCTATATGGACTCCGGCCCGGGAACCTTCCACGATCTCTATCTGCCAGTCGCTGGAGGTCATAAGCCGGTCCACCTCCTTAAGGGAAAAGTCCATCCCCGTTTTCGTGGTTATCGCCCCGGCGGGCTTCTGCCCCATGGCAAAGAGGGCGGTGCATCCCATCATGATTATCATCAGAAGGGTTAACTGTTTTTTCATTTAGAACTCCTTATTCTTGTTAAACAATCCTATGCAAGAAGGATGCCACCCGGACCGGCGGGTTTTTTCCGCCCCCCCTTAATGGGAATTGGTCATAGGGACCAGATATTAGGTTTTATACGGATTCAGTGGGGCAGGGGGCCCGTGATCAGGGTCTGCACCGGCTCCTCCCCCCTCAGTACGCGCAATCCCCCCGCGGCCAGGGCTTCCAGCTCGAACTCCCCGGGGATTACGGTCAGGGGAGCGAGGAACTCCACCCGCTTCGAGAGCCAGGAGACGATTTTCTCCGACCGGGCCAGCCCTCCGGTTATAATGATCCGGTCAATCCGTCCGTCCACCACCACCGATAGCTCGCCCACCCCCTTCGCCACCTGGAGTACCATGGCCCGGAGGATCTCCTCGGCCTGGCTGTCCCCCCGTTCGATCCTCTCCTCCAGGGCCACCATGTCCGTGGTCCCCAGATAGGATTTTATGCCCCCGCTGCCCCGGATGGCCTGAAGCATCTCCCGGCGGTTGTACTCCCCGGAGTAGCAGGCACGGATCAGCTTGATGCAGGGTACCTTTCCGGACCTCTCAGGGGACATGGGGCCCTCGTCGTCGGAAACGATGTCGATGAGCCGCCCCCCGGAATGGAGGGAGAGGGAGACGCCCCCGCCCATATGGACCACGATGAAGTTGACCTCCCCGTAGGGCCTGCCCATCTCCTTCGCCGTTTTCATGGCCACCGCCCTCATGTTCAGGCAGTGGCAGACGCTCTCCCGGGTGAAGAGGGCCGATCCGGAGTAGCGGGCCAGGGAGCAGAGCTGATCCGTGGTCACCCCGTCGTAGATGATCGCCGGCAGGGAAGGGGTCCGCTCCCGGGAGAGGAGAAAGGCTATCTGGGCGGCCAGGTTGGAGGCGTGCTGTCCGATATCGGGGCGGGAGAGGTACTCCACCATGGCGAGGTCGATCCGGTAGGCCCCCGCGTTGATCGGGGGAAGGAAGCCCCCCCGGGCGGCGATAAGGCTCAGTTCCGACGGGGGATAGCCGCTCTCCTTAAGAAAATCCCGGACACCCCTGAGCCGGCCGGGCAGCTGTTCCTGGATGCGGGGAAGGGCCAGTTCCTCCGGGCTGTGGCACACGCTCTCTCGGAGGATCTCCTTCTCCCCCTCATAGAGGGCCAGCTTGGTGGAGGTGGAGCCCGGATTCAGGGCCAGGATGAGTTCCCTATCCATGGAGCGCCCCCGCCTGCAGAACGGTCACGGCCACCGTATCCACGATGGTTTCCACCGTGGTCCCCCGGGAGAGGTCGTTCACGGGCAGGGCCAGTCCCTGGACCACGGAGGCCCGGAAGATCCCTCCCCCCATCCGCTCGGTGTTCTTGAAATTGCTGTTCCCGCTGTTCAAATCGGGGAAAATGAGTATGTTGGCCCTGCCTCCCAGGGGGCTGCCGGGGGCCTTACGGGCGGCCACTCCGGGGTCCACCGCCGCATCGAACTGAATCTCCCCGTCGCTTATAAGGCCCGGATCACGTTCCCTTACCAGGCGGGCCGCTTCCCGGACTTTCTCGGTCATGGGGCTTACGGCGCTGCCCCTGGTGGAGTAGGAGAGGAGGGCCACCCGGGGAACTGTCCCGGTCAGGGTTCTCCAGGTCAGGGCGGAGGAGAGGGCGATGGAAGCCAGCTGGGGGGCGGTGGGGTTTTCCACCACCACGCAGTCCGCATAGAGGAGAAGACCCTCCTCGCCCCGGTCCTGCCGGGGGATCTCCATGAATCCGGCCACGGAAACCACCTCCGTACCCGGGGCGGGGCCGATGGCCTGGAGAGCCGCATGGAAGACGTCCGCGCTGGAGGCCAGGGAGCCCGCCACCATGCCCTCCGCCTGACCGGAGCGGACCAGCATGGCCCCGAACCAGAGGGGGTCGTCCATTCTTTCCCGGGCTTTCTCAAGGGTCATGCCCCTGTGGGCCCGGCGGGCGGTCAGGGCCAGGGCGAAATCCTCCCGGTCCCGGTCGCTCAGAAAATTCCGGTAGAGGGCCCCCTCCAGGGACAGCCCCTCCCCGCGGGCGGTTTCTTCTATCTCCTCCCGTCTGCCGAGCAGGAGGGGCCGGGCGAACCCCTCCTTAAGAACCCGGGAGGCCGCCTCGAGAATACGCATATCCCCCGTCTCCGGCAGGACGATGATCCGGGGATCCTCCCCGGCTCTTCTTCGTATTTCCCCTTGAAAATCCATGGGCCGCCTCCTTCGCTGACTGACATATCCCCCATAAATTATAGGGGAATATTATCTTTATCGCAATGATAAATTGTCGGATATGCAATATCATGTAAAATGGACAAACGGGGCTTTCCCGGCAATTGACAAAAGGGGAGAAAGGGTCCTAATATGGAAAAAACAAGGAGAGTGTTATGGCTTTTACTCTGGAAATGTTTCCCCATATCTATATGGCAAAATATACCGGCGATATGTGGCAGGAATCCTATATCGAGAAGGAACACGGCAGTTACGAGGATGAGAAATCCATGGATCCGGCGGCCCGGGAAAAACTGCTCCTCGCCAGAAACAACTTTGACAATCTGCCCCTGGTCAACTACACCACCCAGTACGGAATGGGCTGTTTCGAAGGATTAAAGGCCTTTCCCCAGAAGAACGGGGGCATCAAGCTCTTCCGCCCCGACGAAAACGCCCGGCGCATGAACAAGTCCATGGAGGGGCTCATGATGCCCGCCATCGAGGAGGACCGCCTTCTCCAGGCTATTCTGAAGATGGTGAAACTCAACGCGGAAAGCGGCTTCGCCGTGAAGTACGACCCCGCCTGGGAGAAGGACGACTATCTCTCCGGGGGAGCCCTCTACATACGCCCCTTCACCTACGCCGAACCGGGCATAGGGGTCAATCTCTCCTACTACCCCTGGGTTATCGTCATCGCCACCCCCGTGGGTTCCTACTTCGAATTGGGAGGTTCCAACGACGCGGTTACCACCGACATGGTCAGGGCGACGAAGCACGGGACGGGTTGGATCAAGTGCGACGCCAACTACGTCGTTCCCACCCTTGCCAAGAAGAGGGCCATGAAAGAGGGTTTCATGGAAGCGATTTTCCTGGACGGGGAGGAGCACCGCTATATCGAAGAGGGATCTTCCTGCAACTTCTTCTGCCTCATGAAGGACGGCACCCTGGTCACTCCCGAACTGGGCGATACGATTCTGCCGGGGATCACCCGCAAATCGATCCTCCAGCTGGCCGCCGACCGGGGCATCAGGACCGAGGAGAGGAAACTTTCCGTGGAAGAGGTTTTCGCCGACGGTTCGGAGTGCTTCGTTTCCGGTACCGCGGCGGGTCTCACCCCCATCAACAGCCTGACCCACCTGGGCAAGAGAAAGGTCTTCACCGCGAAGGGTATGGGGGAGGTCTCCGAAGCGCTCCTCACGGAGCTGAAGGGGATTCAATACGGCGCCCTGGAAGACCGTTACGACTGGATGTGGAGTATCTAGGGTCCGCTCCCTACTCCTCCAGGTCCCCCCGGTAGAAACGGGGGAGATCATCCAGATGGGGAAGGATCCGATCGTACAGGGTCAGATCCTTCTCTCCCGACCCCCCGTCCAGCAGCAGCTGCCGGTTCTCTCCCGCCCTGTCGGGGAGTTCGGTTCTGCGGGCGGTGCTCCGATTCCTCAGAAGCTTATCGAAATATTCCGACGAGGCGGTGAATGAGGAGAGGGCGCTCCTCTCCATGGCCCTGTTCGGGGTCTTCTCCGCTATCCCGCTCTGGGCTACGCCCAGGTTGTTATAGGTCATGATCAGATACTCCAGGAGGGCCCACTCCTCCTCCTTCTCATCGGGCAGGAGAACCTTGATATTCCGCTCCTGCACCCTGAGCTGGGCCAGAAGCTGTTCGTAATGGCTGACCGCTCCGTAGAAATCTCCCCGTTTCGTCAGGGTGTTCCCCATGGCCAGCAGCAGGTTCCGGTTATCCGGATAGGCCCGGGAGACCCGGTAGAAGTCCATCAGGGCGGCGCTCTCATCCCCGGTCCCCCCGGTGTAGTGGATGTAGCCCATCTTGTAGTTGATTTCCGGGGAGTCCCCCTGGTTGGCCTTGGCCAGTTCGAAGTACTCCATGGCCCTGTCGTAGTCCGTGGAAGTGTCGTACTTCAGATTGCCCAGTTCCGTGTAAAGGGCGCCGATCTCCGGGGAGGTTCCGATCAGGTTCAGGCGGTGGCTGTTCTCGTAAATTTCCAGGGCCATGAGATAGAGCTGCTCCGCCTTCCCGTCCTCCCCGGTATAGAGGGAGAGGTTCCCCAGCCGGCGGTAGGCGTCGATCTGCATGAAAATATGCCTTTTGTCCAGTTCCGGCATCTGGCCCAGGAATCCCAGGGCGTTGGTCAGGGCGTCCTTTTCCCCTTCGTAATTGTAGGTCTCGCTGAAAAAACGGGCGTACTGGTAGTGGGAGTCAGGGACGGTCCGATCCGCCGACTCCGCCTTGAGTATGAACTCCCGGGCATCCAGGGCCCGGCCCTTGTCTATGAGCCAGCCCGCCAGCTCGGAGAAAACCTCCGCCTGCAGGGTGGGGGAGGCGTTGACCTTCTCCTTGTCCCTGTACATGAGGCGAAGGCTCTCTATCTCCTTTTCGTTATCCGTCCGAATGAGATAGCGGAACATTCTCAAAAGGACCTCGTCCGTCCCACCCCCCCTCTTGTCCTTGAGGATGGTCGCGTAGATATAGCGGGCCTTTTCGTACATGTCCGGATCGGTTTCGGCCCAGGCGAGGTAGTTGTCCCCCAGGAGGATCAGGCTCTTCAGGTCGTTTATTTCGGTAATTTCTTCCAGGGGAATGGATTCATAGGGTAGTTTTCCGGATATCGCCTCGGAAAGCATGAGGGGATCGGCCCCCTTGAGGACGTACTCCGCATCCCGGTAGCGTATCAACTGCCGGCTCAGGAGTTCGGCGTAGGCATTGCGGGCGTCCCCGTTTTCCGGATAGGCCTGGAGGATCTGCAGATATTTCTTCTCCGCCAGATCGAACTTCCTCCGGTCCCTGTAGGCGTCGGCGTAGAGGAAGAATTTATCCTCCCGGGGGACGCCCCGGACCTGGAATGTCCCCAGGTCCCAGCCGAAGAAGGCGCTGTTGAAGTACTCCTCCCCCAGGGCGTAATCATCCTGCCCGATCGCCCTTACCCCCTGGCTGTAGAGACTCTCCGCCTTGAGGGGGCGGTAAACGAACTGGAACAGAATCACCGTCAGCAGCCAGAGGGAAAAGAATACTCCCAGCCCCAGAAGGATCCGGGGGAACACTCTTTCCCGGACGAAGGTGCGCAGGCTCGCCCTCTCCCGTGCGAAATCCTCGCCGCTTTTCTTCTCATAGCCCCGGGGAATATCCACCTGCTTTCCCGTAAACTTTTTATAGAGACCGGCGACCTGACGGGGAGAGGCTTCCTGCATGACAAGGGCGATCATTTTGTTGAGCTGTTCCACCGAGGTCGCGTCGTCGCTCAGAAAATCCTGAATCGCAATCTTAAGGTTGAGGGGGAGGACGTAAAGGGCCGTTTCCAGCTTCTCCATATCCCCATGGGATATTTCGAAAACCTGTGCCGATTCGGACTCCACGGTCCGGTCGATATCCTTCTCCAGTTCGTCCAGGTCCAGGCCCAGCTCTACGGAGAGATCGCTTTCGTCTTCGGTGAAATTATACTCCGCCCCCAGATCGTCCAGGGAGAACTGGTTCTCATCCTCCTCGTTCAGATCGTCCAGGAAATCGTCCTCTATCTCGTTGAGGCCGAAATCCTCATCCAGAACGATTTCCTCACCGGCCATGTCCCCGGACATATCCAGGGGTTCCTCATCCATCTCCCGGGCCAGATTGCCCAGGGCCTCCCCGGCGTCGGGCATCTCCCCGTCAAAGGAGAGATCCCCGGGCATCCCGTCCAGGCCGCTGTCCAGATCCTCCAGATCCCCTAAATCGCCCAGGTCTTCCAGATCCTCGAGATCCCCTTCGGTCAGCTCCTCCGCTCCGGAAACGGGGGATTCCCTCTCCCCCATGTCCAGCTCTTCCAGATCATCCAGGGCTTCCTCTCCCCCGGAGAAAAGATCATCCCCGGCGGCCAGGAAATCCTCTTCCCCGCCGGTAAGCATATCCTCAAGGGCGAAATCACTCTCCCCGGGCTCCTCTTCCAGGCTGCTCAGAAGGGAATCCACCGTTCCCAGTTCATCCATATCAAGGCCCGGGGCCAGAAGATCCTGAAGCTCATCGTCCATACCCTCCTCGGGGGGCAGCACATCCTCGATGGACGCTCCCTTCTGCTGGAGTATGGCTTCCTCGTTTCCAAGGGAATTGACAATATTTTTAATCCGATCAATAGCTTCTATACTGGGCATGAATTAACCTTTATAACAGAATATCGGATAGGATTCTCCCTTTTCTTAGCAATCTGTCCTAAAGCAAGACCATTCTATACCGAAAATTAGGATAAGGAAAAGAAAAAACATGAAGAAAACCCTCATCCTTCTGCTAATCATACTGCTCAACGGAGCGATTTTCGCCACCATAGACGATTACCGGCTCCATTTGAAAATCACCGATATGACCCGGGCGAGCGAGCCGGAGGTCTACTTTGACCAGATCATCTTCACCTACCAGAGCCGGGAGCCGGTGCGCCATGTGGGCATCGCCTTCGCCCATGAGAATTTCCGGGAGATCCACTCCTACCAGCGCAACGGCCACGGGGTTTTCTTTTTCCTTATGCCCTGGCCCTATGTGGAGAATATCGATTACCGATTGATCGTGGACGGCATCTGGATGACCGATCCCGCCTGCCCGACGAAAATCCCCGGGAGCAACGGGGTGGAACTGACCCGCTTCTCCGTGGGCAGGGAGAGGGCTGACGAAAAGATCAGCCCCCAGATCGGAGGGGACAACCGGGTGACCTGCCGCTTCTGGGGCGAAGAGGGGGACACGGTCTATCTGGCGGGGGATTTCAATAACTGGGATCCCTATATGTTCCCCATGAGGGAATCCTCCCCGGGCATTTACGAGATCAGCCTCTTCCTCTCCCCGGGAATTCACCACTACTGCTACTACGTCAACGGGGAAAGCCTTACCGATCCCCTGAACGACGGGGTCTCCGTAAACCTCTTCGGGGAGGATGTCTCCCGTCTCGTCGTTCCCTAGACCTCGTTCACCGCGAATACGGGGCGTCCCTCCCTCAGACATCTCAGGGCGTTTTCCGCCGTTTTCCTCTTGAGGGAGGCTATGGAACTCTCCGAATAGTAGGCCTCGTGATCCGTAAAGACCATATTGTCCAGCCCCAGCAGGGGATTGGCCGGATCCGGGGGCTCCCTCTCCAGCACATCCACCGCCGCCCCTCCCAGATGGCCCGACGCCAGGGCTTCGTAGAGGGCTTCCTCGTCCACGATGCCCCCCCGGGCCGTATTGATAAGCCGGGCCCCCGCTTTCATCCGGAAGAGCACCTCCCTGTTTATGAGGTGGTGGGTCACCCCGTCCAGGGGGATGTGGAGGGAGAGGTAGTCGGAATGGGCGATCAGTTCCTCAAAGGAGACCGCCTCCGCCCCGCCTATCCGGTCGCCCGCCCGCAGGTTCCGGCTGTGGAGGAGAATCCGGCCGAAGCCGAATCCCCGGATCTGGTGATGGAAGGCATGGCCCGTGCGGCCGTAGCCCAGGATCCCCAGGGTGGAGCCCCGGAGGGGGGTGAGCCGGGACAGGGGCTTGCTTCTCCACTGGCCCTCCCTTACCGCCCGGTCCCGGGAGATGATGTCCCGGGAGAGGGTCAGAAGCAGGGCCGTGGTATGCTCGGCCACTTCCTGGTAGCAGTAATCCGGCACAGTGCCCACCCAGATCCCCCTTTCCGTGGCGGCGGGGACGTTCACGTTGTCGTAGCCCACGCCGTAGCGGGAGATGATGCGGCACTTCTCCAGCCCGCCGATGAAGTTCCGGTCAATCTCGGTCATATTCACAAGCAGGGCGTCGGCGGTGCGGCAGGCTTCCAGGAGCTTTTTGCGGGGCGATGCGGGGGACAGGATGATCACCTCCCCCCCCAGGGCGGCCAGGACGGCCGATTCTTCCTCGTTATGGGGAAAAAGGTTGTCGGTTATGACAATGCGGGGTTTTTCCATTGGACCCAGTATACAGGATTTTCTCTTTTGCGTCAGTCCCGCACTCCCCCCGTTCCGGGATCAGGACAATAATAAGAAAGAAGTTGAAAGTCCCGAGGAAAGATAGGATAATAGGATTATGAATAATACGAAAACACAGAAGAAGGAAGAGATCCATCGGGCTCTCTCCGTACTTGATAACAGGGAAAGGCGCCTCAGGAAATCCATGATCCTCATCATCTGCCTCTCCTATTTTCTCTTCGCCTCCCAGAATATTTTTCTGGACTCCCTGGGAATAGGGGAGGGGCTGCGCCTTGCCCACCAGGCGGGGGCTATGAAATTCCTCCTTCTCTTCATGGCCATTATTCTCCTTCCCACCACCCTGTTCCTGGGTGGATTCTTCTTCTGGTTTCTGGGACCGATGGAAAAGCTGTACCGCAGCAAATTCCGGGGAGAGCCGGTAGACAGGGCCACGGAGGAGAAGGGAATGGCCCGTTTCCGCCATTTCAGCACGGTGCATAATCTGCTCCTCGTCCTTCTGTATCTCCTCCAGACCCTTTCCGGCATGAGATTCGCCGATAAGAACGGGATGGGTATTTTCCTGGACCTCTTCCCCAAGATCAATTTCGCCCTGGAACTGATGATCTTCTCCTGGGTCATGAATGAGTTCTTCGCCCTCCGCCCCTTTCGCCTCGCCATAGGGATTTACCGGGTGGAGAAGAGACCCTTTATCCTCCGGAGCAACACGGTTCAGACCTTCGCCATTCCCCTCCTGTTCATCGTCAACAGCCAGATAGTAATGATCGACGGGGTGGTGAAGATGTACATGGGGTCGGTCTCCCGCTTCCAGGTCAACCAGGAAACCCTTTCCCGGATGTTCCGTTTCCTGGCCCCCGCCGGGGGAGTCCCGGAGGGCGGTGCCGGACTGTCCGGGGCGGCGGCCTCCTTTTCCGCGGG
>QKAI01000461.1 GCA_003246505.1 Spirochaetaceae bacterium
GAAGGTAATGACGCCCCCCCGCGCCACGGCCTCCCGCAAGGCTTGGGCGGTGCAGCTCTCCGGGGTTCCCGTGCCGATGACATGGTCCGGCCGGGAGGAGTCCTCCGGTCCCGCTTCGGGGAAGTCATCCCAGGAGGGTTCGGAGAATCGGGCCGGATTAAGGCAGGCGGTGAGGAGGAGAAGGAGGGGGAGAGGGAAGGCCCCTTTCACTGGGGCAACCCCGCGGAGAGAAGGGTTTTCAACTCCCCCTCCGTCCAGGTACCGCCCCAGGCCAGGTTGATTTCGGAGGTGATCACCTCGGCGGAATCGTCCAGGGTGACATCGGTAATGTTGTAGAGTTGTATCCTCTGGTCAAAGAAATCCAGAAAACGTTCCGCCGCCCAGTCCATGTCAAAACCCTTATCGGCGTACTCCCTGACATAGGCGCAGAAAGATCTCAGCCTTTCCGGATCGTAAAAGACGAGGATATTCCGGGTTTCTCCGGCCAGGGCTTTGTAAAGGTAGAGGAGCTGCCAGGTGAAATAGGCCGGAGAGGACGAGCCGCCCCCCTGCAGTTCCCCATGGGAAAGACCGAAGGTTTCGTAATCGATGGGGGAATCGTGGAGCAGGTAGAAGGGATGGATATAACTTCCGCAGGCGGCGGCCAGGTTCACCGTTCCGCCCATGGGGACGAGGGTATCCCAGCCGTCGTGGATGATAAGGGTTCCGGTGCGCAGCCTTCCGGCCAGTTCGTCCCCGGTGAAATAGGAGTAATCACTTCCCCCCTCCGTGGGGGCACCCCCGGTTGCGGCGCTTATCCTCTCCAGGTAGGGGGAGAAGAACACCTCGTACACGGTCCTAACCCCGTCGGAGATTATGTAGGATTCGGGAAATCCCGCATAGGAGTACCACAGGGAAAAATCGCTTACCGGATAGAGGATGGATGCCGCGACGGGCCTGACCGCCTCCGGTGCGTAGGCGCAGGCGTAAAGCCCTTCGAATCCTCCCCAGGAGGCTCCGGTCACTCCTATCCTGTCGTTCAGGGCCAGACTCTCCTGCTCCAGGAATTTCAGGCCCCAGAGCATATCGTTCACATCATTGACGATGCTGCCTCCCCGATAGAAACGGCCGTAGACAAAGAGAGCGCCGAAACCGTTGTGGAGATGAAGATAGGCCTGTTCCACCATGCTGTCCGGAGTGGTGCTGCCCCCGTGGGCGGCACAGGCGGTGACATCCTCCTCTTCTCCGGTCCAGTCGATGAAATCGTAGGGCATGGTCTGGAGGATGCAGGGGGAAGCCGTCCCGGAAGGGGGAGGAAAAAACTGGGCGTAGGAGGGTTCGTAGCCCGGGCCCTGCAAACGGAGGAGCCAATATTCGTAATCCTGTCCTTCCCTGGTCACGGTGCGCGTATCCAGCTTCTCCACGGTCAGGGCCGCATCGGTGCAGAAAGGGTAAGGGGCAGCGGGCGGCTCATCCCTTCCCGAGGGATCGGCGCAGGCGCAAATGACGAGAAGGAGCCATAGCAGGAGGAAAGGGGGTACGATTTTTTTCATACGGGGATAAATATACCCCGGTTTCGGGAGAAAAACGACGGGGATGTCCCGCTTCAGAAATCCAGGGTCCCCTCCCCGGCTTCGATCTGCGCCGGCTCGGCATAGTCCGTGGGCAGTTCCCTGGTCACCTTGACTCCCAGGTCGCGGAAGCTCTCCACCAGGTTCACCAGGCTGCGGGGGCCCAGCAGGGTCTTCTGGGCCTCCCCGTACTTGCGGGACAACAGGTCCAGGGCCTTTTCGATATCCAGGAATTTGCGGGAGAAGACCTCCAGCTTGTCGTACACCTTACCCGCCGCGTCGGCGATCTGCCGGGTGCTCTGGTTCTGCTTCTCTATATTCCAGAGGCTGGCCACGGTGCGCAGTATGGGCAGAAGCGTGTTGGGGGTGACCACGGCGATCTTTTTCTTATAGGCGAAGTCGAAGAGGGAGGGATCGTGTTCGAAGGCCGCCAGATAGGCCGATTCGATGGGCATGAACATAAAGACGAAGTCCGGGGAGTTCATCCCCGCCAGGGAGGTGTAGTCCTTGGAGGAGAGGGTCTCTATGTGGCGGCGCACATTGTCCGCGTGCTCGTCCATGAAGGCTTTCTGCTCCTCCGCCGTGGGGGCGCTGACCGCGCTTACGTAGGCGTTGAGGGAGACCTTGCTGTCCACGATGATGTGCTTCTTCTCGGGCAGGTAGATCACGAAGTCGGGCCGCCGGTTGTCCCCCTCGCTGTTCTTGAAGTTCTCCTCCCGGCGGTACTCCCGGTCCCGGGCCAGCCCCGAATCCTCCAGGAGCATCTCCACCTGGATCTCCCCCCAGTTGCCCAGGGTTTTCTTGTCGTTCTTCAGGGCTTTGGCCAGATTCTCCGCCCCGTCCCGGAGGCTCTCGTTCATCCGGTTCAGTTCCTTGATATGGGTGAAGAGCTGGGCCGAGCTGCGGGTCTGCTCCGTATGCACCTCGTTCACCCGCTTCTGGAAGTTCTCTATCTGGGTCTTGAGAGGGTTGATCAGGTGGGTTATGCCCTCCCTGTTCTCCCTTTTCAGGGCCTCCTCCTTCTCCTTCAGGATCTCCTGGGAGAGGTTGCGAAACTCCTCCTTAAGGCCCTTTTTCTGTTCCTCGAACTGCCGGCGGAGCTCCAGGATCTTGTCCTCCCTCTCGGCCAGGCGGATGCGCTCCTCGGCCAGGCGGTTCCGGAACTCCCCCGCCTCCTTCTGGAGGGCCTGGTAACGCTCCTCCAGGGCGGCGTACCGGCCCCGCTCCTCCTGGAACTGCCGGCGCAGGGCGGTCTCCCTTTCCGCGGAAACGGCCAGCTCCCTCTCCCCGGCGGAGATCTTCTCGGCCTGTCCGGCCAGGGCCTGGCGGTTCTTCCCCGCCGACAGAATCAGTCCGGCCAGAAGGCCCAGCGCCACTCCCAGAATGGTAAGCATAATCGTCATTCCCATGATTTCCCCCCGAAGATACCAGAATAAGGGCACCCCGTTGCGGCCGGCGCAACGGCTTCATCCTTTCCGGTGATTATAGAAGAAAAGCGGGGAAAGCACTATAGGGCGGTGTATCGGTTGCGCCCCCCGTTCTTTGACTGGTAAAGGGCCCGATCCGCCTGGCCTATAAGTTTTTCCAGATCCTCCCCCGTGCCGGAGAAGGATCCGCAGGATATGCCAATGCTCACCGTAAGCCAGCG
>QKAI01000254.1 GCA_003246505.1 Spirochaetaceae bacterium
GTCCGGTTTTCTATATTGTAGCCTTCTTCCTGGGCCTCGTCTTCATAGGGGCCTTTTACATTTACCGGAAAACCATCTCCCTCATGGGGATCTCCCTCTCCGCCACCATCTCCCGTCTCTCCGCCGGCGTTCCCCTGCTGGGGTCCATGATCTTCTTCCGGGAGACGCCCCTCCCCCGCCAGGCGGCGGGTATGATTCTCATGTTCATCGCCATTCCCCTGGCGTCGGACCGATCGAAGGATCCCCACCGGCGGGGAAGCACGGTCTGGGGGGTTCTTCTCTTCCTCGCCTTCGGGATAAACGATTTCACCCTCAAGGTGGTGCGGGAACTCTGGCCCCGGACCGACGAGGGCTCCTTTCTCTTCTTCGTTTTCCTCACCTCCTTTCTGACCGCCCTGGTCCTGCTGGTCTGGAAGCGGGAGAAGATCCGCCCCGGGCTCATCCTCCCGGGGGTCATCCTGGGCCTCATCAACCTGGGCTCCTCCTACTTCATCCTCAAATCCCTGCAGAGCCTGGACGCCATCGTGGTCTATCCCGTTCTGGCCCTGGGCATTATCGTTCTGGGGCTGGTGACGGGGATCCTCTTCTGGAAGGAAAGACTGACCCCGGCCCACGCCCTTTTCATCCTCATAGCCTCGGGGGCGGTGCTTCTCATCTCCTAGGGAAAGTTTCCTTAGAAGATTTCTCTGCCTAGGCACATCCGGGAAAGGGGGGTATGATAGCACCCTATGGAAAAGATTCTGACCTTCCTGAAAAGACGGAAATCCCTTCTCCTGCTCATCGTGGGCATGTCCCTTCCCGCCATAGGGGAGATGGCCCTGAACACCATGCTGGGGGTGAGCGACACCATCATGATCAGCCGCTTCATAGGCAAGGAGGCCCTGGCGGCGGTGGGGTTCGCCAACCAGATCGTCTTTACCCTCATTTTCATATTCTCCTCCTTCAACACCGGGGCGGTGGCCCTGATCTCCCGCAGCCTGGGGGAACGGAACTATGAAAAGCTCAAGCGCTACGCCGAGCAGAACGTCACCATCAACCTGATCATCGGCCTGGTTATCCTGGGGCTCTCCCTCCTCTTCAGCGGCTCCTTTCTGAGGATCTTCGACACCACCGAGGAGATCTACCGGGACTCCCTGACCTACTTCCGCATCATCCTGGCGGGATTCGTGCCCATGTTCCTCTGCTTCTCCTTCGCCGCCACCCTGCGGGGGTCCGGGGACACGGTCACCCCCATGGCCATCACGGGCATCGCCAACGTGCTGAACATCCTGGGGAACTACGTTCTGATACTGGGCGTGGGTCCCTTTCCCCGCCTGGGCATCGCCGGCGCGGCCTGGGCCACTTCCGGCTCCCGCGCCCTGGCCATGCTCCTGTATATCTATGTGATCTATGTGAAAAAGGGTCCCCTGAGGCTCCGGTTCTCCCTCTTCTTTGACCGGACGGTGATCCGGCCCCTGTGGAGGATAAGCCTTCCCGGGGCGGTGGAACAGACCCTGATGCAGCTCTCCTTCCTGACCATGGCGGTCATCGTCTCCCGGCTGGACACCATCTCCGAGGCGGCCTTCCGCATCCTTATCCAGATCGAATCCCTCTCCTTCATGCCCGCCATCGGCCTCTCCATCGCCACGGCGACCCTGGTTGGCAAGGCCCTGGGAGAGAGGGACCCGGAAAAGGCCATGGAAACGGGGTACCTCTCCGTGGGCATGGGCGTTCTGTGGGCCCTTTTCATTGGGGGGACGTTCATCGTCTTTCCCGGGTTCATCGTGGGGCTCTTCTCCACGGAGGCCATCATCATCACCACCGGGGCGGCGGTCATGCTCTTCATCGGCCTGAACCAGATAGGTCTGACCTTCAACATCATCATGGGGGGCGTCCTGAGGGGGGCCGGGGATACGCGCACGGTCATGGTGAACACGATCCTCAGGCTCTGGCTCATCTTCATCCCCCTGGCCTGGCTCTTCGTCATCAGCCTGGACAAGGGGCTGGCGGGAGTCTGGTATGCGGAGATGGCCTCCTTCGCCGTCTTCGGGACCCTGCTCCTGCTCCGGTTTTTCGGCAGGAAATGGACCATGATACCCATAGAAGGGGACGGCCAAAGTTTTTCTTGACAAAACTAACGAACACTTGTTAGTATAACTCCATGGCAAAGAGGGGCAACACGAAGGAGCTCATACTGGAGGCCGGGGTGGATCTGTTCGCCGAGAAGGGCTACCAGGGCACCTCCGTCCGGGATCTGGCGGCCCGGGTTGGCATCAGGGAGAGCTCCCTTTACAACCACTTTCCCGGCAAAGAGGCCATTCTGGAGGGCATACTGGAATACTACCTGAAGGGAATAGGGGAAGCCATGCTCTCCGACGGGGAGATGGAAGCCTTCGCCTCTTCGGAACAGGATCCTGTCCGGCTCTGGCTCAAGGGGTCGGCCTACTACAGCGCCCGTCTGCCCCGGCTGAGCGAAAAGATCAACCGCATTATCCACAACGAAATGTATCTGGACGAAAAATGCCGCCGCTTCTTTCTGCACCACATCCTGTCGGTTCAGAAAAGCCTCACCGAATATCTCCTGAAGGACCTGGTGGACCGGGGCATGATAAGGGACAGCCCCCTGGCCCTGACAGCGGAAAGGTATGTCCACATGCTCCACGGGCTGAGCCAGGAGAATACCCTCATTATGATGGAATCGGGAGACGGGGAAGCGGTCCGGCGCAAAACGGAAGAACACATCGCCTCTTTCATAGAGGGATTGAAATAGAGGAGACAGGGAAGAAAAATGAAAGGAATCATCATTTACAAATCCAACTACGGTTCCACGGAGCAGTACGCCCGATGGATTCAGGAGGAAACGGGATTTGACTGCGTGGAACTGAAAAAGGCGAAGGCGCGGGATCTCGGCAGTTCGGATCGGATCGTCCTCGGCTGCCCGATCTACGCGGGGAACCCCCTCATGGCGAAATGGATAAACAGGCAGTGGCCCCTTCTCAGGGAGAAGAAGGTCATCCTCTTCACCACCTCCGGTGCGCCCGCCGGCGATCCGGCCCTGGCCAGGGGCTACGAGAAAGCCCTGGGACCGGAGATCCGGGATGCCATCGGCTACTTCCCCCTGGGGGGGCGGATGGTGTTCGCCGAACTGAAGCCCCTCATGCGCTTCATCATGAACATGGCGAAGAAGGCGATCAAGGATCCCGCGGAAAGGGAAGCCATGACCGCCGATTTCGACAGGATGGACAGGAGCAGCCTTAAGCCCCTTCTCGCCTCCCTTACCTGAAAAAAAACGGGACCCCAGTTTCCCGGGGTCCCCCAATCAAAAAGGAAGTATTGTATGGATAGGGGTTACGTAATCAGGATTTTTTCAGGTACTTCTTCGTATCCAGGGAGACGGCGGCCACGATTATGACGCCCTTGATGATGTACTGGTAGTACATGTCCATTCCCACAAAGGTCATGCCGTAGTTGATGATGGTGAAGAGCAGAACCCCTATGATGGCGCCGGAAACCTTTCCGATGCCGCCGGAGAAGGAGATCCCCCCCACGACGCAGGCGGCGATGGCGTCCAGCTCGTAGCCGTAACCGGTTCCGTTGTTGGCGCTACCGATACGGGCAGCTTCCAGGAATCCCCCGATGCCGTAGAGAAGCCCGGCCAGGATATAGACCATGACCGTGGTCTTGACCACGTTAACCCCGGAAACCTTGGCCGCTTCCGGGTTGCCTCCCACGGCGAACATGTTCTTGCCGAAGGTGGTTTTGTTCCAGAGGACCCATACCAGGACCGATATGATGGTGGCGTAGATGACCAGATTGGGTATGCCCAGGGTGCTGCCGATGACGAAATCGGTATACCGGACGTCGTAACCGCCGATGGGCTGGGGGCCTGGATCGCCGGAGGCGAAGTAGATGGAGAGGATGCCGTAGACGGCGATCATCATACCCATGGTGGCCAGGAAGGGGTGGATCTTGAAGACCGAAACGACCCAGCCGTTGATGCCGCTGAAAATGGCTATGACGACCATGGAGATCAGCAGGGGCACGATGAGGGGCACCGGCTGCATGTCCGTGTAGAAGCGGGCGGCGTAATCGGCCCTCTGCAGCATGGAAGCGGAAATGACCGCGGCGAAACCCACGAATCGGCCCAGGCTCAGGTCCGTCCCCTGGAGGATGATGATGCCCCCAACCCCGAAGGCCAGGATCAGCCGGACCGAGGACTGGGTCAGGATGTTCTTGAAAACGGTGACCGATACGAAGGCCGGCTCCTTGATGATGACCGCCAGAATAATGCAGGCCAGTACAATATAGATGGCATTGTTGATGAGGAATTCCTTCCACTCCTCACTGCTTTTGGAAAAGAACCCCTTGCGGGTTACTGCCTTGTCGCTCACGCTCCTACCTCTCTACTCTTCGTTAAATGCATGGATGCCAGATGGAAAATCTCCGTCTGGGTCGTTTCTTCCGTATTGACGATGCCCGCCATATACCCGTTGCTCATGACCATGATCCGGTTGGTCAGTCCCAGGAGCTCGGGCATTTCCGAGGATACCACGATGACCGACTTGCCCTTGCTGGCCAGCTCGATGATCAGCTGATAGATCTCGTACTTGGCTCCCACGTCGATGCCCCGGGTGGGCTCGTCGAGGAGAAGGATGTCCGGATCGGTCAGAAGCCAGCGGCCGATGATGACCTTCTGCTGGTTCCCCCCGGAGAGGGACCGGATCAGCTCCCGACGGTTGGGCGTCTTGATGCGCATGTTGCGGATCTGCACGTCCGTGTCCTCCTTCATTTTCCTGTCCACCAGAAAGCCCGCTTTGTTCCTGTAGTTGTTCACATTGGCTATGGTGGAGTTGAAGGTGATGTCCGCCACGGGGTAGATGCCCGTCTCCCGGCGCTCCTCGGTCAGAAGGGCGAAGCGGTTCCTGATCGCCTGGGTGGGGGTTTCGTTGTCAATGGCCTTTCCGTCCACCAGAATCTCACCGGATCGTCTCGTGCGGGCTCCGAAGATGGCTTCTATCATCTCCGTCCTTCCCGCGCCGACGAGGCCCGCCACGCCCAGGATCTCCCCCCGCCTCAGGTCAAAGCTGATGTCGTGGATGAGGGGGGCGTACCGGGTGGAAAGATTCCGGACGGAGAGATGGACCTCCCCGGGGACATTGGTGCGGGGGGGGAAGCGGTGTTCCAGATCCCGGCCTACCATCATGTTCACGATGGATTCCATGGTCAGGTTCTCAATCGCCTCCGTGCCGATGTAATGGCCGTCCCGGAGCACGGTCACATCGTCGGATATTTCAAAAATCTCCTCCATCTTGTGGGAGATGTAGACGATGCCCACACCCTCCGACTTGAGGAGACGGATGATTTCAAAGAGCTTCTCCACCTCGTTCTCCGTCAGGGAGGAGGTGGGTTCGTCGAGCACGATGATCTTGGCATCGTAGGATACGGCCTTGGCGATCTCCACCATCTGCCTCTGGGATACGGAGAGCTTGTTCAGGGTGATCTGGGGATCCACATCCATGCCCAGGCGGTCGAAGAGGGCCTTCGTATCGGCATACATCTTCTTTTCGTCCACGAAAAGGCGGCCCTTGGGATAACGGCCGAGCCAGATATTGTCCGTGACGGTTCTCTGCAGAACCTGATTCAGCTCCTGGTGAACCATGGAAACCCCGTTCTCCAGGGCGTGTTTGGGATCGGTAAAATTGAATTCCTTCCCTTCGAGGAAGAACTGGCCCTTATCCTGGCGATAGATGCCGAACAGGCACTTCATAAGGGTGGATTTACCGGCTCCGTTCTCTCCCATGAGGGAGTGTACGGTTCCCTTTCTGACGTCCAGACAGACGTCCTTTAAAACCTGGACACCGGAGAAGGACTTGCATACGCCCTGTATACTTAAAAGATAATCTTTTTCCAAAAGTCTCTACTCCAAAATATACTCTTTACATACGGCGAAAAAACGCCGGAGGAGACCCTCCGACGTTTTCCTTAATTAACGATTCCTACCTGAACTCTTTGTAGTTCTCGGGGGTTACGGCTACGTAGGGAACCCGAACGGCCTTGGTGTTGCCGTTGTCGATCTTCCAGCTGGTGCCGGCGGTAACGTCCATGCCCTTGGCCGCGTTGATGGCCAGGTCGATGGTGGCCCGTGCCTGGTTGACACCGTCGTTAAGAACGGTACCGTCCAGCTCGCCGTCTTCGATGTGGGTCAGAGCCTGATCCAGAGCGTCTACGGAGTAGATGGGGAGTCTCACGCCGGCGGCCTTCATGGCGGTGATAGCGCCGAAGCCCATGCCGTCGTTGTTGCAGATAACCAGCTCGATGTCCTTGCCGAAGCTGGAGGTGAGCCATGCGGCCATCTTGTCGTTACCGAACTGGGTGGACCAGTTGGGGTCGGCTTCGAGGGCCAGCTGCTGAACGCCGATGCCCGCGTCGGTGAACGCCTTTACGGAGTACTTGGTTCTGGCTTCGGCGTCGGGATGCCCGGGCTCGCCCTTGAGCATGACGTACTGAACCTTGCCGTCGCCGTTCTTGTCCCAGGCGGGGTTGGCTTTCCAGTCGGCCACCATCATCTCGCCCTGGATCACGCCGGATTCGGCGGAGTTGGTTCCCACGTACCATACCTTGTCATAGGACTTCATAACACCGTCTTCCGTGGCTTCCTTGTTAAAAAGGATGAGGGGAATGTTTGCCTTTTTCGCCTTCTCGATGATGGCGGAAGCGGCGGCGGGGTCTACCAGGTTGATGGCCAGAACGTCCACCTTCTTGGTGATGAAGATGTCCACCTGGTCGTTCAGCTTAGCCTGCTGGCCTTCGGAGTCTACAATATCGATCTTCACGCCCTTGGCGGCGGCATACTTTTCCAGCTCCGGCTTGATGGCGCCGTTCATGAAGTTGTCCTGGAAGCTGTAGATGTTGCAGCCGATGGTTACGGTTCCGTCATCCTTTCCGTTTGCGAAAGCAAAAGATCCTGCCATGAGCAGAACGAGGCATAAAAGCAATGCTTTTTTCATTAAAACAATCTCCTTGCAGACCTAACCCGGACGGGATAAGTCAAAATGGTTATTCACGGACGCACGGTCCGCTGCTTTACGGAATAATCGTACCATCAATCCGGGAGTAAACAATGTGATTTTTTCCATCTTTTTTGCGAGATTCGGGAATAGAAAAAAACGGATCAGGCCATTTTCGCCAGATATTTCAGAAGATTTCCCTTGTTATCCGCCACGTATTCACGAAAACGCTCAAAATCGTCCTTGGTCTCCGAAGCGGCGCCGGAGAGGATCAGAACCCGGTTGGTCCAGCGGAACCAGAGGTAGTGGCGGAAATGCTGGGAACGGTTTTCCAGGACCCTCCGGGCGGAGAGCTGGGCGTCAAGCTGCTCATCCAGTTCGATATGATTGGCCGTCCCGGTGATATAGAAGACCGAATTGTCGCTCATGATGGCCAGGACGCAGCGGGTGAATCCCTCGGCCAGGGCGTCGTCGTTGCGGAATCCCTCCAGCTTGAGGTCTATGGATCCCAGCCTCAGGTTGTATCCCTGCTGGCGGAGGGCCTTGCGCAGTTCCACGAGCTGGGAACGCACTTCCCGGTGGACGTCCGGATTGGAGCGGTTCTGCTCCAGGGTATGGCGGAGGCGGCGGAGCATAGGTTCGTACTGGTTGAATATCTTCGTGTGGTTGGACAGGAAAATGGTGGTGTCCGACATGAGAGTCCAGACGGAAACGAAGGATTCCTGGATATTATTTAAGGCCGCTCTTATATTCGCCATGGTTTCAAATTTTCTCTCTTTTGATTATAATCAAATGGAAGAAAATTGTAAGTAGGAAGTTCCATTTTATGAAAGCACTGGTTCTGTCCGACATCCACGGGAACGCGGAGGCCCTCTCCACGGTCCTGAGGGACGCGGCAGGTTTGGGCTGGCAGGAGATCTGGTTCCTGGGGGATCTGTGCGGCTACGGGCCGAACAGCGTTCTCTGCCACCGGATCCTCAGCGAATACAAGGTTGTTTTCCTGACGGGGAATCACGATCTTTACATGACCGGGGACATGGACAAGGACTATTTTTCCGACATGGCCCGGGTGGCGCTGATCATCGGGCGGGCCCATATGAGCCCGGAGCTGCTGAACTATCTCACCCTCTACCCTCCCCGGAATATCTACAGGGGCTTCGACCTGGTCCACGGCTGCCCCCTGGATCCGGCGGGGCAGTACATCCTCAGTTCCCGGGACGCCTTGATGAACCTGCCCAAGGCCCGGAAGAGGATCGTCCTCTACGGGCACAGCCACCTGCAGGAGTATTATGACCTGACCGACCCGAGAAACGTGGAGCACCATGTGCCCGCCGGGGAGACCATCAGCTTCAAGGGAAAGCGCATGATGATCAATCCGGGCAGCGTGGGGCAGCCCCGGGACGGGGACAACCGGGCGGCCTGGGGCCTCATCGACACGGGGAAGAAGGAGTTCACCTTCTCCCGGTCCGTTTACGACTTCACCGTCACACAGCAGAGGATGAAGGACCGGGGCTACCCGGAATATCTGATACAGCGCCTGTCAGAGGGACGCTGAGCAAGGAGGAATTACATGAGCATTCACATCGGCGCTCCGGAAGGGGCCATCGCGGAAACGGTACTGATGCCGGGGGATCCCTTGCGGGCCCGGTTCGTGGCGGAGAATTTCCTGGAGAATCCGGTCTGCTACAACGAGGTCCGGGGCATGTACGGCTACACGGGAACCTTCGGGGGCAAAAGGATATCCGTCCAGGGGAGCGGCATGGGACAGCCTTCCCTCTCCATCTACGTGAACGAGCTTTTCCGGGATTACGGGGTCAAGCGGATCATGCGCATCGGCTCCTGCGGCTCCCTGCAGAGGGACGTGAAGATCCGGGACATCGTGGTGGCCATGAGCGCCAGCACGGACAGCAGTATGAACGACATCACCTTCCGGGGCATGCACTTCGCCCCCACCGCCCACTGGGGCCTCTTCGCCCGGGCGGAGCGGGCAGCGGAAAAGCTGGGAATCCCCTTCCACGGGGGAAACATCCTCTCCTCGGACATCTTTTACAACAACGATCCGGAGGAGTGGAAGATCTGGTCCTCCCACGGGGTCCTGGCGGTGGAAATGGAGACAGCCGCCCTCTACACCCTGGCGGCGAAGTACGGCAGGGAGGCCCTGACCATTCTTACGGTGAGCGACTCCCTGGTGACCGGGGAAGCCACCACAAGCGAGGAGAGGGAGAAAACCTTCACGGCCATGATGAAGCTGGCCCTGGAGACGGCGGCGGGCTGATCGGTGGAATCCCCCGGCGCTTTTCTGGCCGATACCATCCTCTTCGTCCACTCCCTCTATGTCGCCTTTACCCTGGGGGGAGCGTTCCTCATCCTGGCGGGGGGATTCCTGAAGTGGCACTGGGTGAGAAACAGGGTATTCCGGCTACTCCATCTGGCGGCGGTTCTCTTCGTCGCCCTGGAATCCCTCTTGGGAGTGGACTGCTTTCTTACCCGATGGGAGTACGCCCTGAGAGCCGGGGCCGGTCAATTCACCGGCGGGGACATTTCCTTCGTCGGGAGGATCATAGGCTCATTGATCTACATCGAGCTGCCCGATTGGGGCTTTGTGCTCCTCTACTCCGGGTTCGCCCTGTTCATTCTGGTCCTCTACCTGCTCTTCCCGCCGGAGAAAGGCCCCGGACCCCGGGGCGATTGAGCTACTCCGCCCGGAGGGGATAGTAGTCGGTCCAGACGTACTTGCCCCCGGCCAGGTCGTCCGGGGTCTCCTCCGGATCCCGCCCGGAGAGGATGGCCCCGGCCAGATCCACGATCGCCCCCGCCTGGGAGGTGCTGTCGTTGATGACCGTGCCGAACAGGGTTCCCCTTTCTATGGCCTCTATGGCTTCGGAAAGCCCGTCGATGCCCACCACGGGGATCCAGTCCGGATCGGTCCGGTCGATACGCCCGTTGCCGTTGCCGTCATGGAAAAAGCCCCTTTCTCCCATACGCTCGATAGCCCCCAGGGCCATCTCGTCGTTGTTGGCGAAGACCACCTCCAGGATATCCCCGTGGAGATTCAGCACCTCCTCCATCTTGTCGTAGGCTTCCTTGCGGTTCCAGTTGGCGATGACCGAGGTGAGCAGTTCGAAGGAGAATCCCTCCCGGCTCAGGGTATCCCGCACCTCCCGGGTGCGGATTTCCGAATCCTGGTGGCTCTGCTCCCCCCGGATGATCACCCCCTGGATAATCCCGTCACCGTTCCTGTCGAAGCGGTTCAGACGCTTCGGATCCCCCCCGAAGAGGGAGATGATCATGCGGGCCTGCATCTGCCCGGCCTGCTCCGCCGTGGCCCCCACGTAGAAGCACCGGTCCCAGAGCACCAGGTCCCGCTCCAGGGGCTGGCGGTTGAAAAAGATGACCGGGATGTTTTCGGCCCGGAATTTGCGGATGATCGCATGGGCCCCGAGCCGGTCAACCGGATTGATGATGGCCAGATCCACCGGGTCTTCGAGCATCCCCTCTATCTGTTCGTTCTGCACGACCTGGGAATTCTGGGCGTCGTACACCACGGGGCGGTAGATTGTCCGGTCGAACTGGGAGAGCATCTCCGCATTAAGCCCCTGGACGAAGGGGTCCTCCCCGTTGTAGAGGAAGATGCCCACCCGTTTCTCCCCCTTCACGCACTGGGTGAGAAGGGGCAGGGCCAGGATGAGGAGGAGAGCCCGGACATATCCTTTCCTCACGGGAGCCTCCTCGGAAAGGGAAGCATCAGGGTGACCCGGGTCATCTCGTCCAGCTCGCTCTCCATGATCAGGTCCGCCTTCTCCCCATAGTAGATTTTCAGCCTCTGATAGACATTGCTCAGTCCGACCCCCTCCTTGCGCTCCGGATCCTTTATTCCCTTCATGATCTCCCCTATCCGCTCCCGGCTTATGCCGTAGCCCGTGTTCTCCACTTCGAAAACCAGAAATTCCCCCTTCAGGTAGCTCCTTATGGTGATGATCCCCTTCTCGTCGTCCGCCTCCCCTCCCCCGTGGTAGATGGCGTTCTCCACCAGGGGCTGGAGGATCAGCTTCATGACCTGGTAGCCGTAGACCTGCCGGTCGATCTCCAGGCGGTATTCGAATTTGTCCACGTAGCGGATGCGCTGGATGGTCAGGTAGTTCTCGATGTGGGCGATCTCGTCCTCCACGGGAATGAAGTTCTTCCCCCGGGAGATGCTGATGCGGAAGAACCGGGCCAGGGCCACCACGGTGGTGACCACGTCCCGGTTCCGGTTGTTCTCCGCCAGCCAGACGATGGAATCCAGGGTGTTGTAGAGGAAGTGGGGGTTGATCTGGTTCTGCAGGGCGGCCAGCTCGTTCTTGCGCTTGTCCCGCTGTTCGTTCACCACCGTGTCCATGAGGGAGCGGATCCTCTCCAGCATCTCGTTGAAGGCCCGTCCCAGGTGGATGATCTCCTTCTGCCCCGAAACCTCCACGGGGGTGAAGAAGTCCCCCTCCTCCATGCGGGACATGGCCTTCTCCAGCTGGTAGAGGGGGCCGGAGATGCGCCGGGAAATGAAAGCCCCCACCATGAGGGAGATGAAAAGGCTGGCGAAGAAGATGACGATGAGAAGCTGCAGGTTCCGGTCCCGGGCCCGGGCCAGTTCGTTGATATTGCTCATGGTGATGATCCGCCAGCGGGTCTGGATGAGGGTGTTCGAGTTCAGGTACATCTCCCGGGAGTTTAGCTGGACACGGGCCCCGCCGAAGTAGTGGCTCCGGGCCAGGCGGAGGCTGAAGAAGTAGTCCGGGGACTCCTCGGGGAGGGTGGAGTAGATGAGGGAGTCGTCATCCCCCAGGATCAGAAGATGCCCCCCCTCTCCCAGATTCGTCTGGATGGACAGCTCCTCTATGGCCTGGAAGTCCAGATTGATGAGGAAGATGCCCCGCTGTTCCGTGCGGTCCTCCATGAAGGTGACCATTTTGCCCACCGAGGGTCCCCTCCCCCATTTCGTGGGGGGGGGAGAAGTGGTAGATGGAGTCGTCAGCCAGGGCCCGGACCGCCCAGAAGCCGTCCTGAACCGGATCCCTCCGGCCCACGGCGATAAGCTCCTCCCCGCCCAGATCGTAGAGGGTGATGGAGGCGATGTCCCGGTTGCTGTCCACCCCCAGGGCGAAGGTGCGACCCAGGTCCGCCCCGGAACTGGCCAGGTCCTTCTCCATGAGGGTCAGCTGGAGATAGTTCGCCGTCTCCACCACCCGGTTGATGTAGTTCTCGTAGTTCAGGATGATCTGCTTGTTGATCTCCCGGGCCTGGCTCTCCACCAGGGACCGGGTCGACCGGGAGAAGGAGCTCATGTAGAAGAGACTGGAGACGAGGAGGGACACGGCCACCATGGCCACGGTGACCGCCAGAATGCTCTGCCTTATGGTCAGGTTATGAAAGAGCTTCTTCACGGTACTTCTTGGGGGAAACCCCCAGGGATTTCTTGAAGCTGTGGCTGAAGTAGTACACGTCGTTATAGCCGCATCGCCCGGCGATGTCCACGATCTTGTCCCCGGTCAGCCGCAGAAGCTCGCAGGCCCTGTCCATGCGCACCTTCGTCAGATATTTGACAAAGGTGGTGTCCAGGTTCTTGCGGAAGAGAAGGCTCAGGTAGGAGACGCTGATGCCCAGCTCCTCGCACACGTCGTCCAGGGAGAGGCGGGGGTCGCTGAAGTTCTGTTCCACCATGTGAACCGCCCGGTCCAGGATCTTCTGGGTCCCGGTCCGGCGGGTGTCCAGGTTCCACTCCCGCAGAGAGGACCCAGTCGAAGACCTGCTCCAGGGAGCGCAGGCGTATCAGCTTTTCCAGCACGTCCTCCCCGGCGATGGCATTCAGATCGACCCCGACGAAGGCGGCGTACTTGACGAGCACGTCCACCAGGTTCACCGCGTACATGCGGAAGTTGGCCCCCCCCTTGAAATCCCGGAGCCCGGCCAGTTTAAGCGACTCCAGGAGGTCCCGCACCTCCAGGTCCGTCCCGAAGCGGATCGTCTGCTCCAGGGTCTTGATCTCCCCCTCGGAGAGGGTCAGGATGGAGGGGGATCCCGTTTTGCCGTCCAGCTGATCGATATAGACGATACGCCCCGCGTTGAGGAAGCGGCTGTGCTCCAGGGCTTTGGAGGACTCCTCGTAGGCCAGGGCGAGCTGGCGGAAGTGGCTCCGGAGCCGGCTGATGCCGATGTTGACCCGCAGGGAGAGGAATTTCTCGGCCAGTTTGACGATCTCGAAGAAAACCGGGTCGATCTCCTTGAGGAAGAGTTTGTTCTTCTGCTCTATGAGAAAGAAGATCCCCTCGGAGAACCGGAAGGATTTGAAGGGAAAGCCCCGCCTTTCCAGAGTCGTGCCTATGAGGGAGCGCAGGGCGTGCTTCATCCTCTCGAATTCGCGCAGGTCCCGGGCGTCCCCGTCGTTCTCAACCTGGACCTGGGCCACCAGATAGCTTACCCCGTCCAGTTCGACTCCGCAGGCGCGGAGATCCTCCTGGGCCTGCTGCTGGGAGCGGCCGGATGAGACCAGAAAGGAGGTGAAGCTGTTGTCCATGAGAAGGGGCAGATTCTCCTCGTAACTTTTCTGGAGCCTCTCCAGATTGTACTTTTCCTTGAACTCCCGGTCCAGCTCCCCCTTGAGCCGGGTGAGGAAGCGGGAGATATCCTCCTGGGTGACCGGTTTGGTCAGATAGCTGGAGACGTTCAGTTCTATGGCTTCCCGGGCGTATTCGAATTCGTCGTAGCCCGAGATGAAGGCAACCCGCACCGTGGGATAGTCCCGGCGAATCAGGGAGGCCAGCTCGATGCCGTCGATGAAGGGCATGCGGATATCGGTAAGGACCACCGCGGGGGAGAGCTTTTCGATCAGCTCAAGGGCGTCGTAGCCGTTTCCGGCGGTGCCCACGATGACGAACCCGCTCTCCTCGGAAATCTTGGAGGAAATGCGTCCCCGCACCTCATCCTCATCGTCGACCAGAATAATCCTGTAAAGACCGTTACCCTCTGCCATGTCCCTATTGTAGTCGTTTTTCACGGTTAGGGCCAGGAGTTTTTTCTTGACATACTACTAGTTAGTAATTAAATTGAAACCATGAAACAGAGAGACAGGGACTACGGCCAAGAGGCGAATCGCTATCTGAGGCTGGAGATCGGCATAACGAGGAATTACCTGGAGGGGGAGAGGCGCATGATGGCCTTCCTCAAGGGATACGGCCTGACCATGGCCCAGTTCGGGGTCCTGGAGGCGCTCTACCACCTGGGGGAGATGAAAGTGGGCGATCTGATCGAAAAAACCCTCAACACCAACGGGAATATGACCGTGGTCCTGAAGAATCTGGAACGGGACGGGATGGTGACCCGCAAGTGCGACGAAGGGGACAGGCGGGCGAGCATCATCGCCGTCACCCCGGAAGGGGCAGCCCTGGTGGAAAAGATTTTCCCGGCCCACCTGGAGAATCTGGAGAAGCGTTACGCCCCCCTGAGCGGCGGGGAGATGGATCAGCTGGCCCATCTTTTGAAAAAGCTGGGGGGAAGGGCGAAGGCCGATAGTTGAAGCCCAAGGGGCAGGAGGATTTATGAACGGCACCCTATTTACGGAAAGAAGGAGCGTCGGCAGTTTCGACGCCTCCCAGTCACTGGACAGGGAGAAGCTCAAGGCCATTGTGGATCTGGCGGGAAACGCCCCCTCGGCTTTCAATCTGGAGCCCTGGCGGATTATCGCCGTCGGTTCGGAGGAGGGCAAGGAGAGGCTTTTCGAAAGAGCCAACCGACAGCCCAAAATCAAGGAAGCCCCCTACGATCTGATCATCGTCGGGGACAGGGAGGGCTACGGCCCCCAGAATCCCGCCTGGGAGGAGCTGAAAAGCCTTGCCGGAGAGGAAGGGGCGAAGAGATCCATCGGGGCCGCCGCCCGTCTTTACGGCTCCTCCGAGGAGCGGAAGATCAAGTTCGCCGAAAGCAACGGGGGCCTACTGGCCATGAGCCTCATGTACGCCGCCCAGGCCTACGGGGTGGATTCCCATCCCATGAGCGGTATCGATTTTGAGGGAATCGCCGAAGAATTCGGTTTGAAGGAGGGGGAGCATGTGGTCATGGTCATCGCCCTGGGATACCGGGACACCTCCACGGCCCTCAGGCCCCGGAGAAAGCGGAAAGACTATGAAACCCTCGTGGAAGAGGTTTAGGGGAACCGATCATTTCCGCGCCCGGGCCAGGACCAGGAAGAGCAGGAGCAGGCCGTAGGCGGTCAGCATGTAGGGGGATATAACCTCCAGGCCGAATTGCCGGGCCAGGACCCCCGCGAAGGAGGGCACCGCCGCCCCGCCGATGCCGGAGGCGGAGATCTGCATACCAATGGTATTGGTCACATGCTTCCGGCCCACCCGGTTGGCCGTATCCGACATGAGGGCGGGGAAAATGGGGGCGATGGCGAAGCCGATGAGGGCGATGCCCGCCACCGAGCCGATCACCCCCCGGAACAGGGTCAGGATGACCGTTCCCGTCAGGGCGATGCCGATGCTCAGGTAGAGGATGCGCCGGGGGGAGAGCTTCTTCGTATAGAGACCGGCGGAGAAGCGGCCCAGGGTGAACATGCCCCAGTAGCTGCTGGTGATGAATCCGGCCAGGGCGGGGCTCACGCCCCGGGACTGGGTCAGTAGGGAGTAAACCCAGAGGCCCAGGCCGATTTCGCACCCCACGTAGATAAAGAAGAGGAGCATGCTCAGCCAGGCGCCGGGGACCTTGAGGGTTTCCCCCATGGAGGCGTCCCCTTCGTGGGTGTGCTTTTCCTCTCCCTCACCTCCGGTTGCGTCGGTCCTCTCCCAGAGATTCCTGGTCAGAAAGAAAAGTAGGGCCATGGTGGCCTGGAAGGAACAGACGATCATGTATCCCAGGCGCCAGCGCCCGGTCAGCTGAATTCCCATGGTCATGATGATGGGCCCGGCGGTGATTCCTATGCCGAAGCTGCCGTGGAGCCACTGCATCAGCCTCTCCGAGTAGTGCTTCTCCACATAATTGTTGACCCCCGCGTCAATGGCGCCGGCGCCCACCCCCCCCAGGAAGGCGACTCCTACGAAGAGGGGCCACCAGGGGGTCAGGCTGTAGGTCAGCTGGGCCAGGGAGGTGAGGCCGCAGCTGGCGGCGAGCAGCCCCCCCACGCCCAGGAGGCGCACGGTGACCCCGGAGAAAAACCCGGAGACCGAGTAGCCCACGGTGGAGCAGATCATCACCAGGGCGATCGCGTCGATGGGCAGTCCGAAGGTTTCCCGGATTCCCGGCCAGGCGACCCCGTGGAGACCGTCGGGCAGGCCCAGGGAGATGAAGGCCACGTAGGAGAGTATAAGGAGGATAAACCCCCGGTTCAGAGTTCGTGTTTTTTCCATAGGCACTCGCTTATTGACAGATGGGAGAATCGGGCGGTAAAGGAGGATTCCAGGGGACTGCAGGCATAGATCCCCACCCGGGCGGCGGCGAGGGGCTCGTGGATATGGAATATCCTCATCTGTGCGAAGGTCTCCCCGTCCGGGGAATTCTCGATGAGGAAGTCCTGGCCCCGGCGGGAGAGTCGATACCACATGACCCCTCTTGAGGCGTCCAAATCGGTGGTGGCCCAGTCGGAATAGCCCAGGTTCGTCACCACGCTGCCCAGTTTGGAAACACGGGGGGCCTCGTATTCAATGGAGGCTTTGCACCAGTTGTCACTGTCCCGGTATAGGATGATGCCGCACTGATCAAAGAGGGCGCGGGAGTCGAACTCGGTCCGTACGGAAAAGGTGAAATCCCCCTCCCGCTCAAAATAGCAGACCGGGGCGTTGTCATTCCGGAAGCCGTAGTAGGTGCGCTGCCAGAAATCGGTTCCCCCCTCGGTGACGATGAGGATGCCCTCTTCCGTCTCCTCATGCCGGGCGGGCGGATTGAGCCACCCCATTTCGTGAATTCTGATTTTTTCCATAGTCCGATTGTAATCCCGAAAATCGGACTTATCTATAAAAAAACGGACAGGAAACCGGGATTAATCCTTAAGCTTGAAGGCCCTCTTCAGGTCGTCAATCAGCTCCTCCTCCATGACCCTCACCTTCCCCAGCTGATAGGCCCCCAGAACGGCCTGGGCGGTATAGTCCGCCACTTCCAGCCGGTCGAATGCCTTGAGGAGGGAGTCGGCGGTGACGATGAAGCCGTTGTTCTGAATCATGAGAAGAGGATTCGCCTCGCTCAGTTTTTCCGCCACCATCATATGGTCCGTGACGGGAGCCTCGAAGGGCAGGGTCTGCAGATCCCGCATAAGGATGTAGGCCTCGGGAATGATCCGGGAATCGAGCAGGGTCTCGGTCACGTTAAAGGCCATCAGGTTCGCCGAATGGGCGATGAGGATCGCATTGATCTCCGGCCTCTGCTGAAAGATCACCCGGTGGAGCAGGACGGACCGGCTGGGCAGTTTTCCCGCCTCCCGCCGTCCTTCCTTTATGCGCACGAGGTCCCGGGGCTCCATATATTTCCGGTCGTAGCCGTAGGGGGTGATGAGGAATTCGTCCTCCCCGAGCCTTACGGCGAAGGTGCCCTCGGTGCTGGTGAAGAGGCGCTGGTCGTAACTGCGGTGGATGAAGCGGCACATCTCCTGGCGCAGATCCTTCTCGTAGCTACCGGGGGGGCTGGGTATGAATTCGGGCAGCTCGTTGCTCTTGCGCCGGGCGGTCTGCCGCTCCCCGTCGGTGATTTTCCTGGGATTCCCCAGGGCCTTCGCCTTGATCTGGATGCGGGCGGTGAAATCCAGGGTTTCGAACTGCATGAACGCCTGGAAGAGATCCTCCGCGGCGGTAACGGTCCCGTGGTTCTCCAGTATGACCATGTTCGTCCCGCCGGCGAAGGCTTTGGCTATTTTGCGGCCCAGATCCTCGCTGCCGGGCAGGGCGTAGGGAACGAATTCCACCTCCCCGCAGATGGTGCGCGTATTGGGAAGGATGTCCGTGCGGGGGCAGATCCCGGCGGCGGAGAAGGCCACCAGGGCGGGGGGATGGGCATGGAGGACCGCCTTGAGATCGGGCCGGGCCTCGTAGATGGCATGGTGGAAGGGATATTCCGAGGAGGGCTCGTGTTTGCCGTGGATCTCTCCGTCCGGGGTGATCCACACCATGTCCTCACGGGTCAGGCTTCCCTTGTCTATGCCCCCCGGAGTGATCCAGATGACCCCGTCCTCGTCCTTGACGGAAATATTGCCCCCCGAGGTGGTGGTCATTTCGTATTCGTACACCCGCTGCATGATCATGACGAGCTGATCCTTGGGGTGAAGATAGCGGAATTTGCTGTCGTTGTACTTGGCGTTAAGATCCATGGACGTTCTCCTTTCATTCAGTATAAGGGTTTGTCAGCGGGAATTCAAAGGATTCTTTTTTCCGGTCATCCCCCCGCCCCGATCAGGGCGGCCCCGGCCACGGCAAGGATCAATCCGCCGATTCTGGGGGGAATCAGTTTTTCCTTGAAGACGATCCTCTGCAGAATCACGGTGGGCCCCGGATAGAGGGCGGTGAGAACCACCGCCAGTATCAGATAGCCGGACCGGGCCGCCAGCAGGTAGAGGATGTTGGCGAACATATCCAGAAAACCGCTGGCCATGATCGTCAGGCCCGTCCCTTTGCCGGGGCGGAGCGTTTTCCCCGAGGCCAGAGAGACGATAAGGAAGAGGGGCACCGTCACCGTCCGGGCGGCCAGGAGGGGCCACATGCCCGAGCTTTCCCCGGTCCGTGAGACGAGAATGAAGAATCCGCTGAAGGCTACCCCCGCCGCCGCCCCCATCCTCAGGGAGGGAAAGACCCGGCCGCTTTTCGTTCTCCCCTCCAGGGAGAGCAGCATGATGGCGGGCAGGGCCAGGGCCACACCGCCCCAGGTGAGCAGGGAGGGGCGCTCCCCGGTGATCAGCCCGAAGAGGACCGGCAGGGCCGCCCCCACCAGGGCGGCCACGGGGGAGACCACCGAGGCAAGTCCCGTGGCGAGCCCCCGGAAGAGCAGCCCCACACCGGAAGCGCCGGATACCCCCGCCGCCATGCCCCACAGGATGTCCGCCCATGTCACCGCGGCGCCGCCGAGCAGGGGGATCGCCCCCAGGGCGGTAAGAAGACCCATGGCCTGGGACCAGGCCACCACGGTAAGGGAGGAGTTTTTCCTGGTGGACAGACCGCCCAGGAAATCGGCGGCCCCGTAGGAGAGGGCGGAAAGGAGGGCATAAAAGAGGACCATGGGCCATATTAATCCTTTTAGGCCCTTTGGAAAAGGGGCTTCCCCCTACTCCCCCTATGGACAGGGGAGGGACAATTATTTATGTTTATACAGTAATGGATTATGTGACCTGTACCGGTTGCCGGAGCAGGACCTGGGTGGACCGGGCGGCCCTGGGCGATGACCGGCATACCATGCGGTTCAAGTGCATCCGGTGCGGAAAGCTCATCCGACTCACCGGATGTTCCCGGTGCGGCGCCGAGGACTGGATAAGGGAGAACGATCTCTATGAAAAGGGCTCCCGCAAGCCCATCGTCCGTTACCGCTGCGGAGGCTGCGGACGCGTCGTGGGCCTGATCCTGGATCACGACAGGTGAAAAAAACGGCCACAACCTTTTACGTATATTGACTTTGTCCCCCCATTAATGCCATTATGTGGGTCCGTTGCATTATTTTCACCGAATGATCCACCCGATGCAAACCGGAGAGTTCGGAAACTGATTATAAGAGGCAAAAAAGAAATGAAGACAAGATTCGTAAAACCTGCGGATGCGAACCGCAAATGGGTTCTGATCGATGCCGAGGGAGTACCCATGGGCCGTGTAGCCGTTAAGGCGGCTTCCATACTTCGTGGAAAGCACAAAGCCAGCTTTACTCCCAACCTCGAAACCGGTGATTACGTGGTGATCATTAATGCAGCCAAGGCTGTGGTAACGGGTAAAAAGGTAACCGATAAGATTTACTACAAGCACTCCGGTTCTCCCGGCGGGCTTACCAGTGAAAGCTACGAGACCCTTCTCGACCGCAAACCGACCGCTCCCATGGAAAAGGCCATCAAGGGTATGCTCCCCTCCGGCCCCCTGGGAAATCAGCTCTTCCGGAATGTCAAGGTCTACGCCGGGGCGGAACATCCCCACGCAGCCCAGCAGCCCGAAGTAGTAGTATTAAAGTAGAGGAGTAAGCGGTGATCAAGAACTTAGCAAACGCTGTAGGTAGAAGAAAGACTTCTGTAGCCCGTGTCTACATCAGAGAAGGCAAGGGCGACATTATCGTTAACGGAAAGGCTCTGAGCGAGTTTTTCCCCATCGAAGAGCATCAGGATATCGTCAAAAGACCCCTGAAAGTCACCGACATGGAGGGTAAGTGCAATATCCTTATCACCGTGCGCGGCGGCGGAATCACCGGACAGGCTGGCGCCTGTCTCCACGGTCTTTCCAGGGCGCTCGTAGAGCTTGACGAAACCAACCGGACTTCCCTCAAGGCCAACGGCTATCTCACCAGAGACGCCAGAATGGTCGAAAGAAAGAAGTACGGTCAGCCTGGAGCCAGAAGGAAGTTCCAGTTCTCCAAACGTTAGTCCGACCACGACTATCGGAACATGGAATATTCCGTACAGGAAGGAGGATCCATCACGGGAGTGCTCAAGGTGCTTCTCGAGGATGGGTCCTCTTTTTTTATTGCCGCCGATATCCTCCGGGATAATCCCCGCCCCGAATCGGCGGAGGATCTGGAAGCCATGGCCGCCGAGACGGCGGCCCGGAAAAAGGCCCTGGACCTGCTGGCCCGGCGGGATCACGGCCGGGGGGAACTGAGGATAAAGCTGCTGCAGAGAGAATTCGACCCGGCGGCGGCCGACCGGGCTTTGGACTGGATCGCCGGCAAGGGTTATCTGGATGACGAGCGATTCGCCCGGCGCTGGGTGGAGGAACGGCTGCGCAAGCACCCCGAGGGCCCCACCGCCCTGGAGGCGGGACTCAGGGGGAAGGGTCTCCCCGCCGATGTGATCCGCCGGGTGCTGGCGGGGCTATCCGACGGGGAACGCCGGGAAGCACTGTGCCGGGCCAGGGAGAAGCTGGCCCGCAAGTACGACGATCCAGCCCGGCTGCGCACCGCCCTGATGAGGCGGGGCTTCGGTTACGGCGACTTCCGGCTCCTGGAAGAGGAAGATTAGGCTCCCCTATACGGTGAATTTCTCCCATACCCCGTCCAGGGCGACGGTGACCGCCCGGTATTTCTCATATTTTTTCTGATAGATCCCCCTCTTCTCCCCGTCGGGCATGACCGGCTCATTGATCCTGACCATGGATCGGGCCGCTTCTGCGTAATCCCCGTATTCACCGGCGCAGACGGCGGCGGCCATGGCACACCCCAGGGCTCCCAGCTCGGTGGTGCCGCTGACCGTCTCGATGGGAAGGCCCAGGACGTCGGCGAACATCTGCACCCAGAGGGGGGATTTAGCCGCCCCTCCGGCCATGCGGACGGCCCGGGGCGCCTCGCGGGCCGATAGGAGCCGGTCTATATGCATTTTATGGGAGAAGGCGACCCCCTCATAGACCGCCCTGAGCATATGCCCTTTGTCGTGGAAAGAGGTCAGGCCGGCAAAGGTCGCCTTACCCAGGGGATGGGTGTTGGATCCGTAAAGGAAGGGGAGATAGTAGACATCGCACTCCTCCGGGTCGATCGACGAGACCCTGTCTTCAATATACTGGTAGACACTGCGGCCTTCGGGGACATGGGAATCGGCGATCAGATTCTTTATTATCCATTCCAGGTTGCCCGCTCCGGTGGGGCTGCACTCCTCCAGCAGGTAAAAACCGGGTATGGCATAGAGGGAATTCATGGCGATCTGCGTTCCGACGAGGGGGGTTTCGCTTATGAACTCGTTGATGCTCCAGGTACCCGTGATGGTGCAGAGCAGCTCCGGGGAGGTGATATCCATGGCCATGGCGCAGGAATCGATATCGAACATGCCCCCCGCCACGGGGGTACCGGTCTTAAGCCCCGTCAGCCGGGCCGCCTCTTCGGTGACGGAGCCGCAGCGCTCCGAGGAATATTTGAGGGGTGCCAGCTTATCATAGACCTCTCCTATTCCCAGTTCTTCCAGAAGATCCCTGTCGAAGCGGGCGTTCTTCACATTCATGAGTCCGGAGCCGGAAATATCCGTGGCCTCGTAGCAGGCTTCGCCGGTGAGCCGGAAGCGGATATAGTCCTTTACGGGGAAAACCCAGCGGATATTCTCATAGACGCGGGGTTCGTGATCCTTCATCCAGGCCAGAAGGGCCGCCTGCTGGCCCGGTATCAGCTCCTGGCACAACCGGGGGTAGAGCCTCTCCCAGGTCCCGTCGTTTTTCCATTTCCGGGGATACTCCCAGGCCCGGTTATCGGTGGAGACGATTCCCCGGCAGGCGGGTTTCCCGTCCTTACCCCAGGCATAGAGCCCCTTCCCGTGCCCGCTGACCGCCAGGCCGATCACCCTTACCGGGTCTATCTTCGATTGGCCCAGGACCCCGCGGATGCATTCGCAATTGCTCTCCCACAGGTCCTCCATATCCCTTTCCGTATATCCCGGCCTGGGATGGATCACCGGGGTGCTCTTTGAATAGACGGCCATCTCACGCCCCTTCAGATCAAATAGCGCCGCCTTGCTGAGGGTTCCCCCGTTATCCAGGCCTATTACATATTTATCCATAATTAATTCGCACCCCTGTCAGGAAAGAATGTTCACAGGATCATTATACTAACATTTGTCATTTTTTTGGTGATGAAATGTAGGAAATGTGAGGATTATGGGCAATAATAGTAGGATGAAGGTAAAAAGTACCGGTCCGCTCCTATCCCTGCTGCTCCCTCTTCTGTTTCTGTCCTGCAGCGCCCTGGGTCTGGAATTCATATCCTTCTCGAAGGGCGATCCGGACCATCGCACGTTCAGGACGCCCGATCTGGAGACGGGACAGTTTTACGACTGTCCGGCGGACATTCTGGCCAGGGGAACCTACTGCCTTGTTTACGGTGAGACCGGGTCCTCCCTCACCGTCGCCCAGGGCGAAGCCATTGCGCAAGAGTTCGACAGGGTCATCTATCCCGTCATAACCTCCGGATTCGGAAGGGAGAGCGATGTGGACGGCAACGGGAAGATCATCCTCTTTTACCTGGACATTCAGGACGGATACAGCAACGACAACCCCTCCTATGTGGCCGGTCTTTTCTATTATGTCAACAATTACTCCACCATCACCTTCCGAAACTCCAACGGGGCGGACATGATTTTTTTGGACACCTACCCCACACGGCCGGGAAGCCTTTCGGCCTATGAAACGGTGGCCCACGAATTCCAGCATCTGATCAATTACAACGTGACGGTCCTGGAGGGACGCGGCCCCACCCAGGATACCTGGATCAACGAGGGGCTCTCCTCGGGGGCGGAATATGTCTACAGCGGAGAGATCAGCCAGGACCGGGTGAATTATTACAACCGGGATTCCCGCCTGGTCTCATCTCCCGCCGATTCCATAGCCTACGGCAACAATTTCTTTCACTGGGATTTTGAACTGGAGGATTACGCCACGGTCAGCCTTTTCTTCCAGTGGCTGAGGATACACGCCTCGAACGGCACGGGGATATACCGGGAGATTCTGAACTCGGATCATCGGGACTACCGGTCGGTGACCGCCGCCGCGGGAAACAGGATCGATCCCTCCTTCGGGGACTGGTCCCCCCTTCTCAGTACCTGGATGATCGCCAATCTTCTGAATCTGGATTCGGGCTTCTTCGGCTATTCCGGCCTGATTGACACGGAACCCCGAACGCTACCCTCCGCCCCTGATGCTTCCGTTTCCCTGGCGCCGGGGGAGCGGATTTTCTACCCCATACCGGCGGGGGGATACACTCCGCCCTCCTGCGGCGGGAATATCGAATACCGGGGCATAGGGGCCGACGGGACGATTGACGGGGAAGCCCCCTTTACGGGGGATTACGCCTTGGTGTTCAATGCCAATCCGGACGACGGGGGAAGCACGGAAACGGGCTACGTGGCCGGCCTGGGTATTTCCGAACCGGTCCTGTCCCGGGGGGTGCCCCCGGATGACTCCACCCCCGCCGCTCAAAAGGTGGATGCCCGGTTCAATGCGGACGGCTCTGTCCAGGGAATGGGAGAAGGATAATAAATGTTATGTACGGATATTGTGCTATAATAGATTTTAAATTTACGATTCAAGGATGTTCATCATGAAGAGGCCTCTTCCCATATTTTT